>NZ_JBQEON010000037.1:0-68542 GCF_052045245.1 Burkholderia sp. 22313 | reverse complement strand
ACAACCTGCATACCGTGTGCGAGGAAGCGAGCTGCCCGAACATCGGCGAATGCTTCGGCAAGGGCACCGCGACGTTCATGATCATGGGCGACAAGTGCACGCGCCGCTGCCCGTTCTGCGACGTCGGCCACGGCCGTCCCGATCCGCTCGATGCGGATGAACCGAAGAACCTCGCACGCACGATCGCCGCGCTGAAGCTCAAGTACGTGGTGATCACGAGCGTCGACCGCGACGACCTGCGCGACGGTGGCGCCGCGCACTTCGTCGAGTGCATCCGCGAAGTGCGCGAGCAGTCGCCGGAAACGCGCATCGAGATCCTGACGCCGGACTTCCGCGGCCGTCTCGACCGCGCGATCTCGATCCTGAACGCGGCGCCGCCGGACGTGATGAACCACAACCTCGAAACGGTGCCGCGCCTGTACAAGGAAGCGCGCCCGGGTTCGGACTATGCGCATTCGCTGAAGCTGCTGAAGGACTTCAAGGCGCAGCATCCGGACGTCGCGACGAAGTCGGGCCTGATGGTCGGCCTCGGCGAGACCGAAGAGGAAATCCTGCAGGTGATGCGCGACCTGCGCGCGCACGACGTCGACATGCTGACGATCGGCCAGTACCTGCAGCCGTCCGAGCACCACCTGCCGGTGCGTGCGTACGTGCATCCGGATACGTTCAAGATGTACGAGGAAGAGGCGTACAAGATGGGCTTCACGCACGCGGCCGTCGGCGCGATGGTGCGCTCGAGCTATCACGCCGATCTGCAGGCGCACGGGGCCGGGGTGGTCTGATTGTGCACTGAAGCTCGATGAACAAAAAACCCGCTTTGCGGGTTTTTTTATGCAGATCTTCGTCTCGTCATCCTGACGAAGAGAAGCAGCGGCTTCTAGCGCAGGCGCGATTTCGTCAGCGCCTTCATCGCCAGTTGGCATCCGGTCAATCGTCCGTCATTGTGCCTTCGCGCTCCTGCTCGTCATAGCCAAGTACCACGATCTGTCACCGGTCATCGTGTTCGGTAGCTCCAGAAACCAAGCCGGGTAAGCACGCTGCCATCACATCGCATCGGCCAGTGTCGGAAATGGGCTTTCAGACCTCAAGGTTGCGAAACCGGGCATCCCGCATTCTGATACTCTCGACCCATAGTTCCCAATCCTCGGCCGAGATATAGGCACCGGTCTCTTTCCGGCCTTCTTCCAGAAAGCTCGTCTGTTCATCCAGGCTCAGGCTTTCCCAGAACGAGTCCCATACATAGTTCAGCCAGTAGTGAGGATCGCCCTGACTGATACGCAGAATCGGTCCAAACTCATACAACGCGATCCACGGAGGCGTGGGGTGGAAGCCTTGCTCCGAAAGCTTGGCAATCAGTTCAACATCGTTGGAGAGCAAGCGCACGTCTCGCTCTGAAAACCTCCATGCGGGGGAGATGATGGTGCTCAGCGACTGCCCGTCGACCTCGCGCAAGAAGTGAAAATACGTAACCTCTTCCCTGCCTTGTCGCACCAGGTTGAGCAAAGCCGGAAACTGACTGGGCTGAACATGATGAACCAGCCCAAAAGCATTGATACCTGCATCGCTTTGATATATCGGCTTGGGATAGGCAGGGAGTTGCTGCGCTTTTAGGTCGAGCGAAACAGAACCGAAAATAGTTTGCAATTCACCAAGTGGCTTTCCAAAGGCATCTTCCAGACGCTTCAGAATTTCCCGCTCCGCCCGCTTCGTTTGCAACTCTTCAACCTTGCGCTTGAAGAAAGACACATCCCCTCCATCATCATTTATCTGGAATCTGATCGGCAATCATCGAGCCGCCGAAATAACCGATAGCCCCAAAGAGGATGCCCCCGATGGCGCCGGTTATTACGGCACCTGGCCCGAGTTCAACACCGACCATCGCGCCCGCTGTAGCACCCACCCTGGCTCCAGCAACGGCCCCGGCCCAACTACCTGCCCACCCGCCTGTCTGCCGAATGACTTCCTTTTCCAGAGGACGAATGGACTTTAGACGAATCGATTCATTGGATGCAACCGAGAGGTCATAGCCTGTAAAAACGAGTCCGACAACCTGCACAACACGAGCATATTTGACGATGCCGAGGCTGATAGCCAAACCACGCTGCGAGAACACGCCTTCACCGGGCACCATTGGCCGTGGCTGAACCAGAACCTCCTTGTCCATGGCCAGGACTTTTTGCTTGATATGTTCCGCCCACCGCCTGTCTGTTGAGCGAGCTTTCGCAGCATACTCATTGATGGCTTGAACGATCTCATCGGTTGTCACGAGCTTCGCACCTGCTCGCTTGGCTTTCGCGATATCGACATACACTGTCTTGCCCGCCATTCTCCCCGCGCCTTCGGGATAGATGCTACTGGTAGAGGCGTAGGAAGTTAGCTTGTCGTATTCCAGCACGTGGTCAACAACACCGCCTGGAGCTTGGGGACCGCCCTTGCTCCACAGACCATATTTCTCTGGATAGACTTCGCGCATCTCACCAAGCGGTGAGAGTTCGAGTTGCTTGAGATACGGATCGTCGATCGTGCTGTACGTGCGACGGACCAGCATGCCATCCTTGCCGACTTCTTCAACAGTAACAAAGAAGAAAATGCGAGCAGGCATGTGATGCCCGAGGACATCATACTTGGAGTCAGCGGTAGTGTTTGTCGTTGTTCGATAGACGAAATTGCTCATTGCTCCCACCGCTCAAGAGCTTGCAGGCCTACTGCAATGTCCAGCTTCGACACATCTGTCGTGTAGACACGAGGACAGTAACCCTGAGAGTCCGTCAGCCCCTTATAGACCGCCCCTGTTGACGTGCGAATGTGATAGGGCGAACTGCAAACAGGTTGATTATTGCCGTCGAGCACGCGGATGCGCTCATCGCAGTTGCTTCGATACTCTTCCGTCAGAGATTGCCCGGAAGATCCGTATCCCATCTCGGTGAGGTTGTGAGACTCGAAGCTATGAAAGCTATCGGTTTGGGACGCGATCATCACAGGAGGAGGATGGCATTTGCAAAGGCACAAATCGCCATCAAGAGCCTGTTCTTTGCCCATCATGTGATCGGGCCAACGCGGACCTTGAGCCGCGATGACACCGGTGGATCGGCACGCGTTGCAAACGACTTGAGCGCCAACAAAAGTCAGCGCTGTGCCGTGATGTGTGCAACTGTCTATCCCCTCGATGACGATGCCACCCGTAGTTGACTTGTCGCCTACCTTAAGCAAGTACCGTTTCATGCTCCTCACCTGTTTTCGCAACAGACGAAGAATTATCACGGTGGGATGGGGCGCTGCAATCAGACAGGTACCAAAAACTATGCAGTACGAAATTTTAAGGAATATCGCGGTTTTATCGATTTTTCACCGCGGATGTGCGGAGCGTGCGCCGTCTTGCAAGTTTGCTACGATTTTGTATCGAACGAGCGCGGGCACGCATGGCAACGGCTCGCTCTCGCACGACAATCGTCGCCGGACCGGACGCGCGATCCATTTCAGCGTGGAAAGCAAAGCTGAAACCGCATCGATAGCTTCGCAGGATAAGTTCGCTCCCGCCGCACGCAAAGCCCGTAAAGTCGGCTCTCCCGCAACAATGCCCGCATTCGAAGGAGAGCCGCATGCCCCGTTTCAGCTTCATCCGTCGCACCGTCGTCGCGCTGTCCGCCTTTGCCGCACTCGGCGCGGCGCACGCCGAATCGCGCGAAGTCGTGATCGCGTACCAGGACATGGTCGTGCCGTGGCGCTACGCGCAGGCGAGCGGTGAAGTCGAAAAGGCAACCGGCTACAAGGTCACGTTCCGCAAGCTCGACAGCGGCGCCGACGTGATCCGCGCGCTCGCGTCGGGCTCCGTGCAGCTCGGCGAGGCCGGCTCCAGCCCGATCGCGGCCGGCCTGTCGCAAGGGCTCGACATCTCGCTGTTCTGGGTGCTCGACAACATCAACGACGCCGAGGCACTGGTCGCGCGCAACGGCTCGGGCGTGACGAGCGTCGCCGCGCTGAAGGGCAGGAAGATCGGCGTGCCGTTCGTGTCGACGTCGCATTTCCATACGCTCGTCGCGCTGCGGGCCGCCGGCGTCAATCCGAACGACGTGAAGATCGTCAACCTGCGTCCGCCCGAAGTCGCGGCCGCGTGGACGCGCGGCGACATCGACGCGACCTACATCTGGGATCCGGTGCTCGCGAAGGTCAAGCAGTCGGGCACCGTCCTGACGACGTCGGGGCAGGTCGCGAAAGAAAGTGGCAAGGCGACCTTCGACGGCTTCGTCGTGAGCCGCAAGTTCGCGCGCGACAACCCCGAGTTCGTCGCGCGCTTCGTCAAGGTGCTGGCGGCCGCCGACGCCGATTACCGCGCACACACCGCCGCATGGACGGTCGGTTCGCGGCAGGTCGCGGCGGTCGCGAAGGTGTCGGGCGCGAACGCCGCCGACGTGCCCGCGAGTCTCGCGCTCTACGCATTCCCGACGCCGGCCGAGCAGGCGTCGCCGACGTGGCTCGGCGGCGGTGCGCAGTCGGGCGCCGCGAAGTCGCTCGCGGCGACGGCCGCGTTCCTGAAAACGCAGGGCACGATCCAGACGGTGCTCGCCGACTATTCGGTCGGCGTCGATCCGCAGTTCGTGCAGAAGGCTGCGCGCTGAGCGCGGTCACGTCAACGCGGAGCCATCGATCATGAGCACGCTGGAAGTCCGTCAGGTATCGGTCGATTATCCGGGCGAGCGCGGCAGGCCGACGACGCAGGCGCTCGCGCGCGTCGACCTGCGCATCGATGCTGGTGAATTCGTCGTCGCGCTCGGTGCGTCCGGGTGCGGGAAGACGACGCTCCTGAACTGCATGGCCGGCTTCGTTGCCCCGACGACCGGCGACGTGTGCGTCGACGGCGTGCCCGTCACGGGCTCGGGCGCCGATCGCGGCGTCGTATTCCAGAAATACGCGTTGCTGCCGTGGCTCGATGTGCTCGGCAACGTCGCGCTCGGGCTGCGCTTCGCGCGCGTGTCGAAGGCCGAACGCGAAGCGCGGGCGCGGGAAATGCTCGCGCTCGTCGGGCTCGATGGGCATGCGCATGCGCGCGTGTACGAGCTGTCGGGCGGGATGCAGCAGCGCGTCGGCATCGCGCGTGCGCTCGCGAGCGATCCGCGCGTGCTGCTGATGGATGAACCGATGGGCGCGCTCGACGCGATGACGCGCGGCACGATGCAGGCGCTCGTGCTCGACGTGTGGGCGCGCACCGGCAAGACGGTGTTTTTCATCACGCACGATGTCGAGGAGGCGCTGTTCCTCGCGACGCGCCTCGTCGTGATGACGCCCGGCCCCGGCCGGATCGCGGAAACCTTCGAGCTGCCGTTCGCGCGCCGCTACGTCGAGACGCGCGACGCGCGCGCGGTGAAGTCGTCGCCGGATTTCATCGCGTGGCGCGAGCGGCTGATCGCGTATCTGCATCGCAACGAGGCGGTCGCGCAGACCGCGTGATGCATGAGCTCGCGCGGCACGGCGTGTCCGTCGGGCGCGGCCGGATCAGTACTTTGCACAGGCAGGACAACATGAGCACGCAGGATTCGTGGGTGGCCGATCGAACGGCCGCGGAGTTCCAGCATGGCGATCGCGTGGCGCAGTCTCGCGCGGCGAACCGCGCCGTGAGGTCATCGCAGGGATCACGCGCAGCGCGCCGTTACCGGTTGCCGGGGCAGGGCAAGACGGCCGGCTTGAGCGCGGCGACGGTCGCGGTGTTGGTCGTGCTGTGGTGGGTCGCGACGCATCGGCAGTGGCTGCCGCCGCTGTTCCTGCCCGCGCCGGAAGCGGTGTGGGCGGCGTTCGTCGATGCATGGCACGGCCGCATCCAGGGCGGGCTGCCGCTGTCCGAACACCTGCTGTGGAGCGCGGCGCGCGTGTTCGGCGCGTTCCTGCTGGCGACCGCGATCGGCGTGCCGGCCGGCATCCTGATGGGTGTGAGCCGCGTCGCGCGCGGCGTGCTCGATCCGCTGCTGGAGTTCTACCGGCCGCTGCCGCCGCTCGCGTACCTGCCGCTCGTCGTGATCTGGTTCGGCATCGACGAGACGGCCAAGCTCGTCGTGATCTTCCTCGCGTGCTTCGCGCCGATCGCGATGGCTGCGCGCGCCGGCGTGCGCGCGGCAACCGTCGAGCAGATCAACGCCGCGTATTCGCTCGGCGGCAGCTTTGCGCAGATCGTGCGGCACGTCGTGCTGCCGGCCGCGCTGCCGGAAATCCTCACCGGGCTGCGGATCGCGATCGGGTTCGGCTGGACGACGCTCGTCGCGGCCGAGATGGTCGCCGCGACGGCCGGGCTCGGGCAGATGGTGCTGAATGCGTCGAGCTTTCTGCGCACCGACATCGTCGTGATGGGGATCCTGATCATCGGCGCGATCGCGTGGCTGTTCGACCTCGCGATGAGAGGGGTCGAACGGCGGGTGGTGCCGTGGAAGGGGCGCGGCTAGACCGGTCCCGGGCGGCATCGGGGCGCGAGGTCAGCCGCCCGCGCTGCAAATGAAAAAGGGGCCGGGCTTTGCGTGAAGCGAAGCCCGGCCCCTGTCGCGTGCTGCCAGCGACTGCGGTGCGTTGCCTTACCAGCGGTAACCGGCGCCGGCGCCGATGGCAACCGTGCCGCGCGTATTGGTGGAGCCGGACGCCTTGACCACCCAGCGCCCGTTGCGCATGGCGGAGGACAGGCCGAACGCGACGGCCGATTGCCCGCTGTACGTGCCACCGGCGATCGAGACCATGCTTTCGCCCGCGAGCGACGCTTGCGGCAGGTTCGCGATCGCGACGGCGGAAGCGATGCCGCCGCTGGCGTCGCGACGATAGTGGTCGATGTCGTTACGCACGCTGCCGATCTGGTCGCGCAATTGCTGCACGTTCACGGCATCGGTCGGCGCGGTGCCGGCCTTGACGTTGGCGATTTGCCGCTCCTGGCCGGGCGCGCCGACGGAGACCGTGTCGTCGCGGTCGGCGACGGAGTTGTTGCCGAGCGCAACCGAATTGTTGCCCGGCGCCGTGGCGTTGTTGCCGATCGCGATGCTGTCGTTACCGGACGCGCTCGAACCGTTGCCGAGCGCCATCGAATTCGAACCGGTCGCGCCGGAGCCGTCACCGAGTTGTGCGAGCTGGTTGCCATGGTCGCCCGTCGGCGGCGTCACGCTCGGGCCGTTCTTCTCGATGTCCGACAGGCGCGTGTTCAGCGAATCGAAGCGGCTGTCGAATTGCTGCTGCATCGTGAAGAGCTGCCCGCCATTGACGGCCTGCATGCCACCCGCGACGATCGCTCCGGGCCGCACGTTGTCGAGCAGCGTGCCGCCGACCCCGCCGAGCGTCGCGCGCCCGAGCGACAGGTCATCGTACACGAGCGCACTGAGCGGGTTGCCGGCCGGGTCGACCAGACCGGTTGCCTTCAACTGCGCGATCGTCACGGCGTCGGTATCGCCCACGCCGTTCGACAGGCCGGTCAGCGTACGCGTGCCGTTTGCACCGGCGACGCTGACCGACGTGCCGCCCTTGTCGGCGCCGATCGAGATCGCGAGGCTCGCGGGATCCTGTCTCACGAGGCCGGTGGTGCCGTTGTCGAGCCGCGTGCCGAGATCGTCCACGTCGTAGCGGATCGACTTGACGTCGGTTTCGACCGTCGATACGCGCCCGTCGAGGTTCGTCAGCGCACTGCCGACGGTGGTGAAGGTCTTGCCGTCGATCGTGTAGCTGGGGCCACGAACGGTGCCGTCCGCGTTGACGGCCGCGTCGCCGCCGAGCGCGGCGACGACGGGCTTGAGCTGCGACAGGTTGGTCGCGTCGGTGTCGCTCGTACCGGCGCGCAGGTTGACGAGCTGGCGCTCGTTGCCGCTTTTCCCGATCGACACGGTGTTGCGTCGGTCGGCGACGCTGCCTTGGCCCAGTGCGACCGAGTCGTGCGCGGTGACCGTCGCGTCCGCGCCGAGCGCGATCGCGCGGTTCGCGTTGACGTTCGACGAGACGCCCAACGCGCTCGAGCGGTCGCCGTGAACGTTCGCCCGTTCGCCGATGGCGATGGTGGCTTGCCCGTCGGCTACGGACTGTGCGCCGATCGCGATCGCCGAGTGGTCGCCGCCGGTTTCACCGTTCGCCCGCGCGCCGGGCCCGATGGCGATCGAGCCGGCGCCCGAAGCGGTCGTCTCGTTGCTCTCACTGCTGTTTACGACCAGATGGTCGAGAATGAGATCGGTGGCGGCCTGGGCGTAACCGGGGGCGAGCGCGGCCAGTGAAACCGCAAGCGCGGACAGGCGGGTGGCACGCGTGCGACGTCGTCGTGTCGAGCTGCGTGGGGGCGGTTTGCTGGAGGGCATGGCGAAGGTGAGTGACATGATTCGTGATCCTGATTAATCGATTTCGTACGCGCGGCCGGAGGGTGCCGATGCGCTTCATCCGCAACGGGGCATGACGTGCCGCCTGCGGACGGCCGGCCCGGATACCGGGGCAGCCGCGACGTCAGCGAGCGACTATACGGAGCGACTCATGCGTCGTCGATTGGACGGTTACGAAATTTTGGATGCGCTATAGGACACGACATCGTCCGTCGATGACGATGTCGCGGCTGGATGGAGGCGGGGGATGAGGCGAGGAGAAGAAGCGGGCGGCGCGTGTCGGGCAAGTCGAAAAAGCGTTGTCGCGCAAGGGCGGCCGGAAGGTATCGCGTGGCGTATCGTACGGCCATGCACGGCCACGCGTGGAGATGCTCAATCCCCCATCGCCACTCCTTCCCGCCGCGGATCGGCCCCACCGAACCACACCGTCTGCCCCTGCACGTTCAGCCGCTGGATGCCCTGCAGTCCGGAGTTCATCTCGACGAGCTGCACGTCGTGCCCGCGGCCCTTCAGCCCGTCGACGAGCGCATCCGACACGCGGCCGCGTTCGAGCTGAGTCGGCCCGTTCATCGAGCCGAAGTTCGGCAGCGCGATCGCCTGCTGCATCGTCATCCCCCAGTCGAGCACGCCGACCAGCGTCTTCGCGACGTGGTTGATGATCGCGGGGCCACCCGCCGAGCCGACGATCATCGTCACCTGTTTCGTCTTCTGGTCGAACACGAGCTCCGGCGACATCGCCGAGCGCGGCCGCTTGCCGGGCTGCACGCGGTTCGCGACCGGCCGGCCATTCTCGCTCGACACGAACGAGAAGTCGGTGAGCTGGTTGTTCAGCATGAAGCCGCGCACCATCAGCCGCGAGCCGAACGCGTCCTCGACGCTGGTCGTCATCGACAGCGCCTGGCCGTAGCGGTCGACGATCGCGATGTCGGACGTCGACGGCAATTCGGGGCTGCGGTCGTCGGCCAGCGCGAGCGTCGCGCCCTGTGGCGTGCCGGCCTGCGCGACGCCCATGCTGGTATCGCCGATCAGGCGTGCACGCTGCGCGAGATAGGTCTTGTCGGTGAGGCTCGCCCAGCTGCCGCCCGGCAGCGGCGCGAAATCGGGATCGGCGACGTAGCGCGCGCGGTCCGCGAACGCGAGGCGCCCGGCCTCGCTGAACAGGTGCGCGGCGAACGGCGTCGGCTCGTAGCCGACCTCGTTGCGCACCGGCTTCTGGGCGCCGATCTGCTGCCAGTCGGGCATCGCCTCGAGGATGCCGAGCATCTGCGCGATCGCGAGGCCGCCCGACGACGGCGGCGGCATCCCGCACACCACCGAGCGCCGGTAGTCGGTACACAGCGGCGCACGCACCTTCGCCTTGTAGCGCGCGAGATCCTGCAGCGACAGCAGGCCGGGATTGGTCGGGTGCTTGCGCACCTTCGCGACGATGTCGCGGGCGATCGCGCCGGTGTAGAACGCATTCGCGCCGCGGTCGGCGATCTGGCGCAGCACGGTCGCGAGCGCGGGGTTCTTCAGCACGGTGCCGGCCGCCTTCGGCGTGCCGTCCTTGTTGTAGAAGTACGCACGCGCGGCCGGGTCGTTCATCAGGTACTTGTCGTTCGCGATCAGCATCGCCAGGCGCGGGCTGATCGTGAAGCCGTGCTCGGCGAGCCGGATCGCGGGCTGGAACAGCCGGCGCCACGGCAGCTTGCCGTGCGCGCGGTGCGCGGCGTCGAGCATCCGCAGCACGCCCGGCGTGCCGACCGAACGCCCGCCGACGACGCCTTCGTAGAAACGCATCGGCTGGCCGGTCGGGCCGTAGAACAGGTGGTCGGTCGCGGCGGCCGGCGCGGTCTCGCGGCCGTCATAAGCCTGCGTCGCACGGCCGTCGAAGTACAGCATGAACGCGCCGCCGCCGAGCCCCGACGATTGCGGTTCGACGAGTGCGAGCACCATCTGCGTCGCGATCGCCGCGTCGATCGCGGTGCCGCCTGCCTTCAGCATGTCGTAGCCGGCCTGCGTCGCGAGCGGGTTCGCGGCCGCGATCATGAAGTGTTGAGAGGTCCAGCCCGGCTTGTCGGTCCAGCCGGACGACGGTTCGGGTGCCTGGACACCGGGCAGCGGCACCGCGGCGCCCGGCGCAGCGGCCACCGGGACGACGGCATTCGATGGCACGGACGGCGACGTGCAGCCGGCGCTGAACGTGACGAGCGTGGCAAGCGCGACGAGCGCGAGCGTGGCGACGCGCGTCCGGGGACGCGAATGCGGACGGATCCGGTCGAACATTGAAACCCTCGGCAACAGTGAATTCGAAGGAGGCGGCGTGTGCGCGGCACGCGCTCCGCACGGGCGGCGCGCTATTGTCGCCGCGTGGCCGGCGGGTTGTCATCCGTCAGGAAACCCTGACGAATCCCGCCGGGCCCGCCCCGACCGGTCTTTCCGGCCTGTTCGAGGATGAACTCTATGAACGTCGCGGTCGCGCGCGTGTGGTGCCGGTTCGGCATGTAGAGCATGTACATGTGCGTGCCGAAGATGCTGAGCCGGTACGCATCGAGCGACGTGACGACCGTGCCGCGCCGCATGTCGTCCTGCATCACGTAGTCGGGCACGATGCCGACGCCGATCCCGGCGAGGATCGCCTGGCGCAGGAACAGGAAGTTCTCCGAAATCAACGTGGGCTCGAGCAGCACTTCGTGGCGCTCGTCGCCGAGATACGCGGCGATCCGCAACTGCCGGCCCAGCACCGTCGCGGTGACGACCGGCGCGGCAGCCAGCGCGCCGAGGCTCGCGGGCATCCCGTGTGCGGCCGCGAACGCAGCCGACGCGCACGCGACGTAGCGCACCGCGCCCATGTCGCGTGCGACGAGGTTCTGCGGCGGCTCCGGCATCACGCGCACCGCGATGTCGATCTCGTCGCGCATCAGGTCTTCCACGCGATTCTCGAACACCACGTCGAGCACGATGCCCGGATGCCGCCGCTTGAACGCGAGCAGCCAGTCGGACATCACCATCTGCCCATAGCCGCTTGGCACCGACAGCCGCACGCGGCCCTGCAGGTCCTGGCCGAGCGTCGTCACCGATTCCTGCGCGGCGAGCAGCTCGTTGCGGATGCGCCGGCCGTGCTCGTACAGCTTCAGCCCGATCTCGGTCGGCTCGATGCGGCGCGTCGTGCGGCGCACGAGCTGCTGGCCGATCGAGCGTTCGAGCTGGTTCAGCCGGTAGCTGACGTTCGCGCGGCTCATCTTGAGCCGCTGCGCGGCCTTGCTCAGGTTGCCGGCGTCGAGAATCTCGACGAGCAGCGTCAGCGCGTTCAGGTCCATCCTGGTGTCTCCTGATCCGTCCCGCTTAATGGCGCGAAACGGTCCGAAAGCATTCAATGTCAAGTCAGACTTGACAGCTTGTAAAGGCGCGCGGGAATTGTCAATGAATCTCGATCAATCGAGAATCGAGTCATGCCCGGCCACCACGCCGGATCGTTTCCCGCCGCGCGGGATCAGGCTCGGGAACCGGCCGCGCTCGCCGCCCCGGCGGCCGGTCCCGCCCGGCGCACCGCACTGGAGCACGCCACGATGCATTCAACCGCTTCCGCCGAACCCACCCGGGCCGGCACCGTCACGCACGAACGGCGCGACAAGGTGCTCGTCGTCACGATCGATCATCCGCCCGTCAACGCGCTATCCGCCGACGTGCGGCGCGGTCTCGCCGACGCGCTCGACGCCGCGCAGGCCGACGACGCGATCCGCGCGGTGCTGATCGTCGGCGCCGGCCGCAACTTCATCGCGGGCGCCGATATCCGCGAATTCGGCAAGCCGCCCGTGCCGCCGTCGCTGCCCGACGTGTGCGAGCGGATCGAGTCGAGCGCGAAGCCGGTCGTGGTCGCGCTGCACGGCGCGACGCTCGGCGGCGGCCTCGAGGTCGCGCTCGCCGCGCATTACCGGCTCGCGGTGCCCGGCACGAAGCTCGGGCTGCCCGAAGTCACGCTCGGCCTGCTGCCCGGCGCGGGCGGCACGCAGCGTGCGCCGCGCCTGATCGGCGCGAAGGCCGCGCTCGACCTGATGCTGACGGGACGTCACGCGAGCGCCGACGAAGCGCTTGCGCTCGGCCTCGTCGATCGCGTCGCGCATAGCGACGACACGCTCGCCGAAGGGCTGGCTTATGCGCAGGAGCTCGTGTCGCTCGGCGCACCGGCGCGCCGTACGCGCGATGCGCAGGGGCTGGCCGAGCGCGCGGCTGCGCAGGCCGCGATCGACGCCGCGCGTGCCGAGTTGCCGAAGAAGTCGCGCGGATTGTTCTCGCCGGCGAAGATCGTCGACGCGGTCGAGGCCGCGCTCACGCTGTCGTTCGACGCGGGGATGAAGCTCGAACGCAGCTTGTTCCTGCAATGCATCGACAGCCCGCAGCGCGCGGGTCTCGTGCACGCGTTCTTCGCCGAACGCGAAGCCGCGAAGGCGCCCGAGGCGCGCCGCGCGAGCGCGCGTCCGGTCGAGCGGATCGGCGTGGTCGGCGGCGGCACGATGGGGGCGGGGATCGCGGTCGCGGCGCTCGATGCCGGGCTGCCGGTGACGATGATCGAGTGCGACAAAGCGTCGCTCGCGCGCGGCCGCGCGCATGTGGAGAAGGTGTACGACGGGCTCGTCGCGAAAGGCCGGATGACGCCGGCCGCGCACGCGGCGCGGCTCGCGCGCTTCAAGGGCAGTACGTCGTACGATGCGCTCGCGCAGGCCGACGTCGTGATCGAGGCCGTGTTCGAGGACATGGCCGTGAAGAAGGCGGTGTTCGCCGAACTCGCGCGCGTGTGCAAGCCGGGCGCGGTGCTCGCGACCAACACGTCGTATCTCGACATCGACGAGCTGGCGGCGAGCATCGACCGGCCGGCCGACGTGATCGGCCTGCACTTCTTCTCGCCGGCCAACGTGATGAAGCTGCTCGAGATCGTCGTGCCGGCGCGCGTCGCCGCGGACGTCGTCGCGACCGCGTTCGCGCTCGCGAAGCAACTGAAGAAGACGCCGGTGCGCGCCGGCGTGTGCGACGGCTTCATCGGCAACCGGATTCTCGCGGTCTACCGCACCGCGGCCGACTACCTGATGGAAGACGGCGCGTCGCCGTACCAGATCGATCGCGCGGTGCGCGAATTCGGTTTCCCGATGGGGCCGTTCCAGGTCGTCGACCTCGCTGGCGGCGACATCGGCTGGGCGACCCGCAAGCGCCGCGCGGCGACGCGCGATCCGCGCGCGCGCTATGTGGAGATTTCCGACCGGCTGTGCGAGCGCGGCTGGTTCGGGCAGAAGACCGCGCGCGGCTACTACCTGTATCCGGACGGCGCGCGCGTCGGCTCGCCGGACCCGGACGTCGAGGCGATCGTTGCAGATGAGCGAGCGAAGAAGGGCGTCACGCCGCGCGCGTTCACCGACGACGAAATCCTGCGCCGCTACCTCGCCGCGATGATCAACGAAGGCGCGAACGTCGTGCACGAGAAGATCGCGCTGCGCCCGCTCGACGTCGATGCGGTGTTCCTGTACGGCTACGGCTTCCCGCGCTATCGCGGCGGCCCGATGCATTACGCGGACACGGTCGGCCTCGCGAACCTGCTGGCCGACATCCGCGCGTTCGCGCAGGAGGATCCGCTGTTCTGGAAACCGTCGCCGCTGCTCGTCGAGCTGGTCGAGCGCGGCGCGGATTTCGCGAGCCTGAACCGCGCCGACTGAGCGCCTACCCGCATTGGCAACGGATATACGATGGACCTCGATTTCACGCCCGAAGAGGAAGCGTTTCGCGCCGAAGTGCAGCGCTTCCTGGCCGCCGAACTGCCCGAGCGCACCGCGCGCAAGGTGCGAGGCGGCCTGCACCTGACGCGCGACGACATGCGCGAATGGCACGCCATCCTGAATGCGCGCGGCTGGCTCGCGAGCCACTGGCCGCGCGAGTACGGCGGCCCCGGCTGGAGCGTCGCGCAGAAGTTCCTGTTCGACAACGAATGCGCGCTCGCCGGTGCGCCGCGCATCGTGCCGTTCGGCCTGAACATGCTGGGCCCCGTGCTGATCAAGTACGGCAGCGAAGCGCAGAAGCGTCACTGGCTGCCGCGCATTCTCGACGGCACCGACTGGTGGTGCCAGGGCTATTCGGAGCCGGGCGCCGGGTCCGATCTCGCGTCGGTGAAGACGAGCGCGGTGCGCGATGGCGATCACTACATCGTGAACGGCCAGAAGACGTGGACCACGCTCGGCCACTACGCGAACATGATCTTCTGTCTCGTGCGCACCGCGACCGATGTGCGCAAGCAGGAGGGCATCAGCTTCCTGCTGGTCGACATGAACACGCCGGGCGTTGAAGTGCGCCCGATCATCACGCTCGACGGCGAGCACGAGGTGAACGAGGTGTTCTTCACCGACGTGCGCGTGCCGGTGGAGAACCGGGTTGGCGACGAGAACCGCGGCTGGACCTACGCGAAATACCTGCTCACGTACGAGCGCACGAACATCGCCGGGATCGGCTTTTCGACCGCCGCGCTCGACCGGCTGCGCGCGGTCGCCGCGAAGGTCAGGAAGAACGGCCGGCCGCTCGCGGACGATCCGTTTTTCGCGGCACGCGTCGCGCGCGTCGAGATCGAGCTCGAGAACATGCGCACGACCAACCTGCGCGTGCTGGCCGCGGTCGCGGGCGGCGGCGTGCCGGGCGCGGAAAGCTCGATGCTGAAGATTCGCGGCACGCAGATCCGCCAGGAGATCACCGCGCTGATGCGTCGCGCGATGGGCCCATATGCACTGCCGTTCGTCGACGACGCGCTCGACGCCGGCTACGACGGCGGGCCGGTCGGCCCGGAAGAAGCCGCGAGCGCCGCGCAGCAGTACTTCAACAATCGCAAGCTGTCGATCTTCGGCGGCTCGAACGAGATCCAGAAGAACATCATCGCGAAGATGATGCTCGGGCTGTAAAGAGGGACGCGACGATGGATTTCCAGCACACAGAAGACCGCCGGATGCTGGCGGACACGTTGAACCGCTTCATCGCCGAACAGTACGCGTTCCCGGTGCGCGACCGCATCGCGCAGTCGGCCGAAGGCTTCGATCGCACGATGTGGCAGCGCTTCGCCGAACTCGGTGCGGTGGGCGCGCTGTTTCCCGAAGCCGACGGCGGCTTCGGCGGCGCGGGTTTCGACATTGCGGTGGTGTTCGAATGTCTCGGTCGCGGGCTCGTCGTCGAGCCGTTCCTCGGCGCGCTGCTCGCGGGCCGCGCGCTGTCGCTCGGCGGCGGCGCCGCGCATCGCGACAAGCTCGCCGCGCTGATCGACGGCAGCGCGAGCGCCGCGTTCGCGCACGACGAGCCGGGCTCGCATTACGAGCTGACGACAGTGCGCACGCGCGCCGAGCGTTCCGGCGGCGGCTGGGTGCTCACGGGCGAGAAAGGCGTCGTCGACCAGGCCGCGCAGGCGGCGTTCTTCGTCGTCAGCGCGCGCGTGTCCGGCCATGACGACGACGCGGCCGGCATCGGCCTGTTCGTCGTGCCGTCCGATGCGCCGGGCGTGTCGCTGCGCGATTACCGGAAGATCGACGGCGGCCGCGCGGCCGAAGTGCGCTTCGCACGCGTCACGCTGCCGGCCGATGCCGCGCTCGGCGCGCCGGATGGCGCGCAAGACGGCGAAGCGGGCGCGGCACTGCTCGAACGCGTGCTCGGCTACGGGCTGCTCGCGCTGTCGGCGGAAGCACTCGGCGCAATGGACGTCGCGAAGGCGGCGACGCTCGACTACCTGCGCACGCGCAAGCAGTTCGGGCTGCCGATCGGCAGCTTCCAGGCGCTGCAGCACCGGATGGCCGACCTGCTGCTCGAAGTCGAGCAGGCGCGCTCGGCGGTGATCAACGCGGCCGCGCAGCTCGAGGCACCGCGCGTGGTGCGCGAGCGCGCGCTCGCGGCAGCCAAATTCAGTATCGGCCGGATCGGCACGCTGGTCGCCGAAGAGAGCATCCAGCTGCACGGCGGGATCGGGATGACGTGGGAGCTGCCGCTGTCGCATTACGCGAAGCGGCTCGTGATGATCGATCACCAGCTCGGCGACGAGGATCACCATCTCGCGCGCTATATCGCGCTGTCGAAACAGTAAGGGCGCACGACGCGAATGGAGGAGACAACGATGACGAACGAGGCGCGCGCGCTGCCGCTGGCCGGCGTGAAGGTACTCGATTTCTCGCGCGTGCTCGCGGGCCCGTGGAGCGCGATGGTGCTCGCCGATTTCGGCGCGGAAGTGATCAAGGTCGAGCATCCGGCGCGCGGCGACGACACGCGCGACTGGGGGCTGCGGATCGGCAACACCGAGACGACCTACTTCAACAGCGTGAACCGCAGCAAGCGGTCGATCTGCGTCGACCTGCAGACGGAAGCCGGGCAGCGCATCGCGCGCGAGCTGGCCGCGCAGGCCGACGTGCTGATCCACAACTTCAAGTGCGGCGGCGCGGAACGGCTCGGGCTCGGCTACGACGCGCTGGCCGAGCTGAATCCGCGGCTCGTGCATTGCGCGATCTCGGGCTACGACCGCTCGGGGCCGGAGGCCGCGCGGCCCGGCTACGACCTCGTCGTGCAGGGCGAGGCCGGCCTGATGGCGCTGAACGGCGAGGCCGGCCAGCCGCCGCTGAAATTTGGCGTCGCGGCGGTCGACCTGTTCACCGGCATGTATTCGGCGCAGGCGATCCTCGCCGCGCTATACGAGCGCCACGCGACCGGGCGCGGCCGGCGCATCGAGATGGCGCTGTTCGACTGCGGGCTGATGATCACCGCTTACTACGGGCTCGACGCGCTGCTGACGGGCGAGGATCCGCCGCGCTACGGCAACGCGCATCCGTCGATCGTGCCGTACGGCGTGTTCGATGCGGCCGATGGCCCGATCGTGATCACGGTCGGCAACAACACGCAGTTCGCGCGCTTCTGCGACGCGATCGAGCGGCCCGATCTCGCCGCGGACGAACGCTACAAGACCAACCTCGGCCGCTCGGAGCATCGCGCCGCGTTGCTGCCCGAGCTGCGCGGCGAACTCGCGCGCCGGCCGCGCGCGATGCTGCTCGCGGCACTCGCCGAGGCGGGCATTCCGTGCGGCGAAGTGCTCGGCCTGCATGACGCGCTGACCTCCGAGCGCGCGACTCGCGCGGGACTCGTCACGCGGCAGCGGCATCCGGTCGCCGGCGGCGTCGACGTGCTTGCGCCGCCGTATCGCTTCGACGGCGCGCGCCTGCCGGTGCGCGGTGCGCCGCCGGTGCTCGGCGCCGATACGGACGACGTGCTCGGCGGCTGGCTCGGGTTGTCGGCGGACGAGCTGGCGCGGCTGCGTGCGGACCGCATCGTGTAACGCGTTTCATGACTTGCCGCCGCGGCGCGGGCGGTGCCGCTCACGCGCCGATCATCCACCAGACCCCCCTCGCAAAGACGAGGTGGTTGCCCTGCGGGGCCGGAGTAAGTGCTGAAGCACTAACACCGGCCGACATAAGCGCTAAAGCGCCAACTCTGGTCGACCGCGAAGCATGGGACCAGAGTAAGCGCTAAAGCGCCAACTCTGGTCGACAGGAGACACCATGGAGCTTTCCGTCATCGAATCGGTCACGGCGCGCCGTGACTACCAGCAACTCGTGCGGGCGCGGCGCCGCTTCAGCTTCACGCTGACGGCGCTGATGATCGCCACCTACTACGGCTTCATCCTGCTCGTCGCGCTCGCACCGCACGTGCTGGCCGCGCCGCTGTACCGCGGCGCGACGACCACGGTCGGGATCGTCGCGGGCGTCGCGATCATCCTGGTCGCGATCGGCCTGACCGCGTGCTACGTGCTGCGCGCGAACCGTGCGTTCGACCGCCGCGTCGACGCGATCCTGCAGCGTTCGTGACGGAGGCCGACATGCGACGCATTTCGAGCGCGCTCGGCGCGCTGGCCGTTCTCGTTGCTTCCGCCGCCCATGCGACCGGCGTCGCGGGCCCGATGCCCGACAAGGTCGAGCTGAACCCGGTGGCGATCGCGATGTTCTTCGCGTTCGTGTTCGCGACGCTCGCGCTCACGCGCTGGGCCGCGCGCCGCACGCGTTCGACGCGCGACTTCTACACGGCGGGCGGTGGCATCACCGGGCTGCAGAACGGGCTCGCGATCGCGGGCGACTACATGTCGGCCGCGTCGTTCCTCGGGCTGTCGGGGATGGTGTTCATGTTCGGCTTCGACGGGCTGATCTACTCGATCGGCTTCCTGGTCGGCTGGCCGTTCGTGATGTTCCTGATCGCCGAGCCGCTGCGCAACCTTGGCAAGTTCACGTTCGTCGACGTCGTCGCGTACCGCTTCGCGCAGCGGCCGATCCGGCTCCTGACGTCCGCGAACGCGCTGACGATCGTCGTGCTGTATCTGGTCGTGCAGATGGTCGGCGCGGGCAAGCTGATCCAGCTGCTGTTCGGGCTGTCGTACGGCACGGCCGAGCTGATCGTCGGCGTGCTGATGGTCGTCTACGTATTTTTCGGCGGGATGACCGCGACCACCTGGGTGCAGGTGATCAAGGCCGTGCTGCTGCTGTGCGGCGCGACGGTGCTCGCGTTGCTTGCGCTCGGCGAATTCGGCTTCAGCGTCGACGCAATGTTCCGCCGCGCGGTGGCCGTGCATCCGGGCGCGTTGTCGATCATGGGGCCCGGCAAGCTGATCCGCGATCCGGCCAATGCGCTGTCGCTCGGCATCGCGCTGATGTTCGGCACGGCCGGCTTCCCGCACATCCTGATGCGCTTCTTCACGGTGCCGAACGCCAAGGAGGCGCGCAAGTCGGTGCTCTATGCGACCGGCTTCATTGGCTACTTCTATTTGCTGACCTTCGTGATCGGCTTCTCGGCGATCGTGCTGCTCGCGCAGCATCCGGAGTTCTTCCGGCTCGACGCGAACGGCACCTTCAACCTGACGCACGACCTGCTCGGCGGCTCGAACATGGTCGCGGTGAAGCTCGCGCAGGCGGTCGGCGGAAACTGGTTCTACGGGTTCATCGCGGCCGTCACGTTCGCGACGATCCTCGCGGTGGTCGCCGGGCTCACGCTCGCCGGCGCGACCACGATCTCGCACGACCTGTACGCGCAGATGTGGGCGCGCGGCAAGCCCGACGAGCGGCTGGAAATGCGCATCTCGCGCGCGTCGACGATCGGGCTGTCGGCCATCGCGATCGCGCTGTCGATCCTGTTCGAGCACGTGAACGTCGCGTTCATGGTCGGGCTCGTCGCGGCGGTGGCCGCCAGCGCGAATTTCCCGGTGCTCGCGATGTCGATCTTCTGGCGCGGGATGACGACGCGCGGCGCGGTGCTCGGCGGCGGCCTCGGCCTCGCGTCGGCGGTCGCGCTCACGGTGCTGTCGAAGTCGGTGTGGGTCGACGTGCTGCACCACGCGCATGCGCCGGTGTTCCTCGACAATCCGGCGCTCGTGTCGGTGCCGCTCGCGTTCGTCGGGATCGTCGTCGGCTCGCTCGCGGATCGTAGCGAGCGCGCGCGGCGCGAGCGCGACGCGTTCGCTCACCAGGAGTTCTACGCGCAGACGGGCGTGCGGGCCAGCGGCGCCGTGCAGCATTGATTCATCGGATGAAAGCGCCCATCCGTCCGGATCGCCGGACGGATATTTTCCGGAAATCCGGAATCCCGGATTTTCTTGCCTGCCGCATTGTGAGAAATGCAATAAAAACAATGACTTGAGGCGTTTCGGAACGCTGGCATCGACCTTGCAATATAAAAGGCACGGCCATCCCCCGGCCCGACTATTAAATCAAGGAGACAATCGATGACCACTGCCTTCCATCCCCTCCGGACGTCTTGAGGCATCGCTTGTTGCGGCACGGCAGCCGCGCGGGCGAGTGAATCTTCCCCTGTGACATTCGTCCGCGCGCGTGACGCCGTTTCCACCGGCTCATCTACTTCAGCAGGAACCATCGTGAAGAAGAAACCCTTCTACAAAGTGCTCTATGTGCAGGTGATCTTCGCCATCATCGTCGGCGTGATCCTCGGCCACCTCTATCCGGCGCTCGCCACCGACATGAAGCCGCTCGGCGACGGCTTCATCAAATTGATCAAGATGGTGATCGGCCCGATCATCTTCTGTACGGTCGTCACCGGCATCGCCGGCATGGAGGACATGAAGAAGGTCGGCCGCGTCGGCGGCAAGGCGCTGCTGTACTTCGAGATCGTGTCGACCTTCGCGCTGCTGCTGGGCCTCGCGGCCACGCACATCCTGCGTCCGGGCGTCGGCTTCAACATCGATCCGGCAACGCTCGACGGCAAGGCCGTCGCGTCGTACGCGGCGAAGGCGCACGGGCAGTCGACGGTCGACTTCCTGATGCACATCATCCCGAACACGATGGTCGATGCGTTCGCGCAGGGCGAAATCCTGCAGATCCTGCTGGTCGCGATGCTGTTCGGCAGCGTGCTCGCGCACCTCGGCGAGCGCGGCAAGGTCGTCACCGATTTCATCGACGGCCTCACGCGCGTGCTGTTCGGCATCGTGCACATCGTCACGAAGCTGGCGCCGATCGGCGCGTTCGGCGCGATGGCGTTCACGATCGGCAAGTACGGCGTCGGCTCGCTCGTGCCTTTGCTGAAGCTGATCGGCACGTTCTACCTGACGTCGGTCGTGTTCGTGCTGGTCGTGCTCGGCACGATCGCGCGCGCCACGGGCTTCTCGATCATCCGCTTCGTGTCGTACATCAAGGAAGAGATGCTGATCGTGCTCGGCACGAGCTCGTCGGAAGCCGCGCTGCCGCAGCTGATGGAAAAGCTCGAGAAGGCCGGCTGCTCGCGTTCGGTCGTCGGCCTCGTGGTGCCGACCGGGTACTCGTTCAACCTCGACGGCACCAACATCTACATGACGATGGCCGTACTGTTCATCGCGCAGGCGACCAACATCGAACTGACGTGGATGCAGCAGCTCACGCTGCTCGCGGTCGCGATGCTGACCTCGAAGGGCGCGAGCGGTGTCACGGGCGCGGGCTTCATCACGCTCGCCGCGACGCTCGCCGTCGTGCCGACGATCCCGCTGTCGGGCATGGTGCTGATCCTCGGCATCGACCGCTTCATGAGCGAATGCCGTGCGCTGACCAACATCGTCGGCAACGGCGTCGCCACCGTTGTCGTGTCGGCGTGGGAGAAGGAGCTCGACCGCAACAAGCTGCGCCAGGCGCTGACGGGCGGTGGCGAGGTCAAGACGACCGAGACGGCCGGCGTCTGATGCCATGAACGAGCAGGCGGCGGCACCGCCCGCAGGCGGCGCGCCGCGCGATGGCCAGGACGGCCGAGGCGGCCTGGGTGGCGATGCGGAGCCCTATGACACAATAGGTGATCCGCATCGCCAGGAAGTCACGTCCGTGAAGCGCCGCCTGTTCATCCTCGTCATGCTTGCCGCCGCGCTCGCGGCGGCGTGCGCGCTGACGTGGACCATCACGTGGCAGCGCGGCGTCGCCGAGCTGCAGCGCAACGCCGCGGTACGCGTCGACCGCACCACCAACGCGCTCAAGAGCACGCTCGACCGCTACGAATCGCTGCCTTATCTGCTCGGCAGCCATCCGTACGTACAGGACCTGCTCGCCGAGCCGAAGCGCGCCGATTTCACCGCGCGCGCGAACCGCTATCTCGAAGACCTCAACGAACACGCGCACGCGACCGTCACCTACGTGATCGACGCGGACGGCCTGTGCGTCGCCGCCAGCAACTGGCGCGCGCCCGACAGCTTCGTCGGGATCGGATACCAGTTCCGTCCGTATTTCATCGACGCGATGAACGGCCGGGTCGGCCGCTTCTTCGGAATCGGCACGATCTCGCGCGATCCTGGCTACTACATCTCGCAACCGGTGTGGCGCGACGGCAAGATCGCGGGTGTCGTCGTCGTGAAGCTCAATCTCGAATGGTTCCAGGGCGCCGATGCGTCCGAGCCGCTCGTCGTCGCGGACGATCACGGCGTCGTGTTCCTGTCGTCCGTGCCCGCGTGGAAATATCACACGCTGCATCCGTTGACGGGGCCCGTCGCCGCGTCGATCTACGAGACGCGCCAGTACGCGCAGCAGCCGGTCACGCCGCTGCCGCTGCGCGTCGAGCAGGTGCTCGGCGCCGACGCGGAAATCGTGCGCCTTGGTCCCGGTCGGCGCGCGCCGCGCTTTCTCGCCAGCAAGCGGCGGATCGGCGAACCCGACTGGCTGCTCGTCACGCTCGCGCCGATCGCACCGATCGACGCCGACGCGCGCAACGCGACGATCGTCACCGGTTTCGGCTTCGTGTCGGTGGCCCTGCTCGCGTTCTACTGGCGGATGCGCCGTGCGCGCGTGCGCGAGATGATCCGCGGCCGCGCGCTGCTGCAGCAGGCGTATGCGGAGTTGAACCGGCGCGTCGAGGAACGCACGGCCGACCTGTCGGAAGCGAACGCGCAGTTGCAGAAGGAGGTTGGCGACCGGATCCATGCGGAACAGGAATTGCGCGCCGCGCACGACGAACTGATCCAGGCGAGCAAGCTCGCCGCGCTGGGCCAGATGGCGGCCGGCATCACGCATGAACTGAACCAGCCGCTCGCGGCGTTGCGCAGCTTTTCGGACAACACGCGCGTGCTGCTCGATCGCGGCGAGCAGGCGGCCGCGCGCGAGAACCTGGAAGCGATCGCCGCGCTGACCGAGCGGATGGGCAAGATCACCAACCAGCTGAAACTGTTCGTCGGCCGCGCGAAGCCGCGCAACGAACAGGCGCTCGTCGTGCGCGCGCTGCGCAGCGTGCTGTCGCTGCTCGGCGACCGGCTGCGCGGCGTGGCGCTCACGCTGACGCTGCAGGACGCGACCGTGTCGCCCGCGCGCGATGTGCCGCTCGACCTCGCACGCGACTATCCGGAACTCGTCGCCCGCTGCGAGGACCTGCGCCTCGAACAGGTGCTGATCAACCTGCTCGGCAACGCGCTCGACGCGGTCGCGGGTGTCGCGGCGCCGGCGATCGAAGTGACGATCGCGGTGTCGGTCGCGACGCTCGCGGTCGAGGTGCGCGACAACGGGTCCGGCATCGCGCCCGACCTGCTGCCGCGGCTGTTCGAACCGTTCTTCACGACCAAGGAAATGGGGCGCGGGCTCGGGCTCGGTCTCGCGATCTCGTCGTCGATCGCGAGCGACGCGGGCGGCGCGCTGACCGCGCGCAATGCACCGTCAGGCGGCGCGCTGTTCGTCTTGACGCTGCGGCGCGCGCGCACGCATCATCCGGACTCCGTGTCCGAGCAGGCGGGCTCGCGCTAGGGCGCGCCAGCCGTTCGCCGCACGGCCGGCATCAACGAGAGCCGCGCGCATCCGCGCCGCGCGGCCTGTCAGGAGCAAGTGACTACGATGGCCAACCGGCTGCAAGTGATCTATATCGAAGACGATGCGCTCGTTCGCCGGGCGGGCGTGCAGAGCCTCCAGCTCGCGGGGTTCGACGTCGTCGGGTTCGAATCGGCCGAAGCGGCCGACAAGGCGATCGTCGCGGAAAACGCCGGCGTGATCGTCAGCGACATCCGGCTGCCCGGCGCGAGCGGCCTCGACCTGCTCGCGCAGTGTCGCGAGCGCGTGCCCGACGTGCCGGTGATCCTCGTCACCGGCCACGGCGACATCTCGATGGCCGTGCAGGCGATGCGCGACGGCGCGTACGACTTCATCGAAAAGCCGTTCGCGGCCGAGCGGCTGATCGAGACGGTGCGCCGCGCGCTCGAGCGGCGCGAGCTCGTGCTCGAGAACCATGCGCTGCGGCGCGAGCTGGCCGGGCAGAACATCGTCGCGCCGCGCATCATCGGCCGCAGCCCGGCGATCGAACAGGTGCGCAAGCTGATCGCGAACGTGGCGCCCACCGACGCGTCGGTGCTGATCAACGGCGACACGGGTGCCGGCAAGGAGCTGATCGCGCGCAGCCTGCACGAGTTGTCGCCGCGTCGCGACAAGCCGTTCATCGCGGTGAACTGCGGGGCGCTGCCCGAGCCGATGTTCGAGTCGGAGATGTTCGGCTACGAACCCGGCGCGTTCACCGGTGCCGCGAAGCGCCGCGTCGGCAAGCTCGAATATGCGTCGGGCGGCACGCTGTTCCTCGACGAAATCGAAAGCATGCCGCTCGCGCTGCAGGTGAAGCTGTTGCGCGTGCTGCAGGACGGCGTGCTCGAGCGGCTCGGCTCGAACCAGCCGATCCGCGTGAATTGCCGCGTCGTCGCGGCCGCGAAGGGCGACATGAGCGAGCTCGTCGCGGCCGGCACGTTCCGGCGCGACCTGCTGTACCGGCTCAACGTCGTGACGATCGCGCTGCCGCCGCTCGCCGAGCGCCGCGAGGACATCGTGCCGCTGTTCGAGCACTTCATGCTCGACGCGGCCGTGCGCTATGGGCGCCCAGCCCCCGTGCTGACCGACCGGCAGCGTGCGAGCCTGATGCAGCGCGACTGGCCCGGCAACGTGCGCGAGCTGCGCAACGCGGCCGACCGCTTCGTGCTCGGCGTCGCCGACATGCCGCAGGAAGGCGTGGCGAGCGGCGACGAGGCGGAAAACGACCAGACGCTGAAGGAGCGCATCGAGCAGTTCGAGCGCGCGGTGATTGCCGAGGCGTTGAACCAGACGGGCGGCGCGGTTGCCGCGACCGCCGACCGGCTGCACGTCGGCAAGGCGACGCTGTACGAGAAGATGAAGCGCTACGGGCTGTCGGCGAAAGGCGAAACCGAGCGCTGAAAAACGAACGGACCGCAGGGCGGTCCGTTTTGCCGGGAAGGGCGGCGTGCGCCCATCGAGCGGGGTATCGCGCGGCGGCGCTCAGGCCGCGTTGCTGTCGAGCGCCTTCTTGAGCAGCGCGTCGAGTTCCGCGAATTGCGGTGCGCCGACGTAGCGCTTCAGGATCTTGCCGTCCTTGCCGACGACGAAGGTCGTCGGCGTCAGCTGCACGTTGCCGAACTGCTTCGCGACGCTGCCGTCGTCGAGCGCGACCTTGAACGGCAGCTGGCGCGTCTGCGTGTAGTTCGCGACGTACATCGGCGAATCGTAGTTCATCGCGACCGCGACGAATTCCAGCCCCTGGCCCTTGAAGCGGTTATAGGTATCGACCATCTGCGGCATTTCCTGCATGCAGGTCGCGCAGCTGGTTGCCCAGAAGTTCACGAGATAGACCTTGCCCTTCAGGTCGCCGGCCGTCGACACCTTCTGGCCCGACAGCAGCGTGAACGTGGCGTCCGGCACGGTGGACTTGCCGTTGAACGCGAAGAAGCCGGCAACGGCGATGGCCGCGACGATGACGGCCGCGACGATATAGCGGGCGGGGCCGGTGCGGCGCTGGGCGGGAGGCGTGGTGTTCATCTGCGGGGCTCTCGGAGTCGGTCGATGACGCGGGTCGATGCAAGGGACGTCGAAATTCGGCAGTCATTTTAGCGCGAATGCGACGCGCGCACCGGCCGCCGCCACGCATCCCGACTGCCAGCTTCGGCGGATAATGGGCGTTTTGCCTGTCCCCATCACTGCCATGCCGAAGGAAGTCATCGATTCGTTGCGTCCCCTTTTCCGCTCGCTGCGACACTTCGCCGCGCTCGCGTGCATGAGCGCGGCGCTGGCTGCGTGCTCGCCGTCCTATGACTGGCGTACGCTGCACAACGACGCCGGCTACACGATCGACCTGCCGGCGAAGCCGACGGTCGAGAATCAGCCGGTGGCGGTCGGTGGTGCGTCGATGCCGATGCGGATGCAGGCCGCACACGTCGATGGCGCGGTGTTCGCGGTCGGCACGCTGACGCTGCCCGACGACCGCGACGATACGCGTCGTGTCGCGCTCGAGTTTCTCCGCTCCGGGCTGTCGCGCAATCTCGAAGGCGCGCCGCAGACGGCGTCGGTGCCGGTGCCGCTCGCGGCCGGCGGCGCGGTGAACGGGCTCGAGCTGCGCGTCGCGGGCGCGGCCAGCGGTGGCGACCATGCGCACAAGACGATCGTCGCGCGGCTCGTGGCGCGCGGCCGCCACGCATACCAGGCCGTCGTGATCGCCGACGGACCGCTCGCGCAGGAACAGCTCGATCAGTTTTTCGGCTCGTTCAAACTCGACTGACCTCGGCCGGCGAGGGCGCTCAGACACTCTGTGACAACTGAAAGTTCATTCGCAGCTTTCGGCGCTAATCGCCGGATTTTGCGGGAGTTTTTCGGCTATCCACAGCGCATGTGGATAACTTTGTTGAAAAGTAGCCCGAATCTCCCGCAAAGCCGCGCCGGACGGCCTTCCGGTACATTTGACAGCTCCCGCTCTCCTTGCTAAAGATCAATAAAAACAAGGGGATACCGATTTTGCGATAAAAGGGCGCGCGAGCGCGATGAGCGGGGGGCGGATTCGCGAAATTGTGCATAAGTCAAGTCTTGACAGTCGGATTTTGTCCTTCTGGAGCGCTCACAGCATCGTGAGCGCGCGCCGGTAGCGGATCGCCTCGGCGATCTGCGCGGCCGTCGGCAACGGGTCGCCGGCCAGGTCGGCGATCGTCCGCGCGACCTTCAGCACGCGGAAATACGCGCGCGCCGACCAGCCGAAGCGCTCGCCGGCCTCGCGCAGCAGCCGCTCGCCGTCGTCGGTCGGCCGGCACAGGTCGTCGGTCTCCCGGCCGCTCAGCATGTGATTCGTCTTGCCCTGCCGGTGGAGCTGCAGCGCGCGCGCCTGCGCGACCCGCGCGGCGACCGCGGCGCTCGGCTCGCCGGGCGCCGTCGCGCGCGACGCGAGTTCGGCCGGCGACAGCGCGGGCAGGTCGATCTGGATGTCGATACGGTCGAGCAGCGGCCCCGACAGCTTGCGCAGGTAGCGTGTGGCGACGTCGGGCGTGCAGCGGCAGCGCCCGGACGGATCGCCATGCCAGCCGCACGGGCACGGATTCATCGCGGCGATCAGCTGGCACGCGGCGGGGAAGTCGGCCTGCTGCGCCGCGCGCGAGATCGTGATGCGGCCGGCTTCCAGCGGCTCGCGCAGCATCTCCAGCACGTGCCGGTCGAATTCCGGCAGCTCGTCGAGAAACAGCACGCCGAGGTGCGCGAGCGTGATCTCGCCCGGCTGCGGCGGGTTGCGGCCGCCGACCAGCGCGGCGGCGCTCGACGAATGATGCGGCGAGCGGAACGGGCGGCGGCGCCACTGCGCGGGCGAGAAGCCGATGCGGCTCGCGGACAGGAGCGCGGCCGACGTCAGCGCTTCGTCGTCGGTCAGCGGCGGCAGGAGGCCCGGCAGCCGTGCGGCCAGCATCGACTTGCCGGCGCCGGGCGGCCCGACCATCAGCATGTGGTGGCCGCCCGCGGCGGCCACTTCGAGCGCGCGCCGGGCGCCGCGCTGGCCGACGACGTCCGCGAGATCGGGGCCGGCCGGCGCCGGCATGGCGTCGAGGCAGGGCGCCGCGACCGGCGCGAGCCGCGCGTCCGGCGCACCGGCAAGGTGCGCGCACAGTGCGGGCAGATCGGGCGCGCCGAACACGGTGACACCCGGCACGAGCGCGGCCTCGGCGGCGCTGTCGAGCGGCAGGTACAGCTCCGGCGGGCGCGGCAGGGCTGTCGTGTCGGATATCGCACCGCAATCGGGGCTGGAACGAAGGCCGGACCCGAGGCCGGACCCGCGACCGGAATCCGGACCGGAGCCGAAGCCCGCGCCGGCGTCACCCGCGCGCCAGTCGCGTGCCGCGCCGCACGCCATCGCGAACGCGCCGCGCATCGGCCGCAGCGCGCCGGTCAGCGACAGCTCGCCTGCGAATTCGCGGCCGGCCAGAGCGTCGGCCGGAATCTGGCCGTTCGCCGCGAGGATGCCGAGCGCGATCGGCAGGTCGAAGCGGCCTGACTCCTTGGGCAGATCGGCCGGCGCGAGATTGACGGTAATGCGCCTGACGGGGAATTCGAAGCCGCAGTTCTGCAGCGCGGCGCGTACGCGCTCGCGGCTTTCGCGGACTTCGAGATCGGGCAGGCCGACGATCGAGAACGACGGCAACCCGTTGGCAAGATGGACTTCGACGGTGACGTCCGGCGCGCGGCCGGCCGCCGGCGCGCGACTGCGCACCACGGCGAGCGACATGGCGAGGCTCCTGTAAATGAATCGGACGGGCAATGGCCGTTCGGGGCACATGCCGCGGGGATCGGAGGAATCGGTGCGCGCTTGCCGGCGTGGCGCGGGGAAAGAACGAGGAACTGCGGAACGACGAAGAGCGAGGGACAGCGAAGAGCGACGGAACAGCTGACTGAATGACTGGCTGACTGGCCAACTTCAGGGTGACGGGCGCGGGNCCCGCGCCCGGACCTGTCGGTCGGGTGGGGCGTCAGGCCTGGGGTGCCGCGAGCTTCTGCTCGAGTTCCGCGACGCGCTTCTCGAGTTCCTCGAGACGCACGCGGGTGCGGGCGAGCACCTGGGCCTGCGTGTCGAACTCCTCGCGCGTGACGAGATCGAGCTTCGAGAAGCCTTGCGACAGCATGGCCTTCACGTTGCGCTCGACATCCTTGGCCGGCGAGTTTTTCAGCAGGTCGCTGACGCGCGACTGCAGATCGTTGAAAACGTCGCTGGGTTGCTTCATGTGATTCCCCTTCCTTGCACAAAAAATGTGCATCTTCCGTTGCGTACGTGCCCATGAAGCACGCATGACCGGAAATGGTGCGCCGGGGGCGCGAATTCCGGGCATGGCGCCCGCATGGGTGAATGGCCCGGCGAGCCGGGACGTGCGTGCACTCTAGCAACGATCCTTTCGCCGCGCCAGCAAACCGCGCCCACGTTGGCCATTCGGCCGGGCTTCCACACCTTTCAGCGCACGATGCGACCCCGTTTCAGGGCCCCTCGAGACGGTGCTCGCGCAAACATGGCATGCGAGTTGCTGAGAAGAGAACCGTTACAACAATCCAACCAATTCGACGGGACCACCCAGCGAGAGGACTTCATGAAACTGATTACCGCAATCATCAAGCCGTTCAAGCTCGATGAGACGCGCGAAGCGCTCTCCGCGCTCGGCGTCTCGGGCATCACGGTGACGGAGGTGAAAGGGTTCGGGCGCCAGAAGGGGCATACCGAGCTGTACCGGGGCGCCGAATACGTGGTCGATTTCCTGCCGAAGATGAAGATCGAGGCGGCCGTGTCCGACGATCTCGTCGATCAGGCGGTCGAGGCGATCGAGCGGGCCGCACGCACCGGCAAGATCGGCGACGGGAAGATCTTCGTCACGCCGATCGAGCAGGTGATCCGGATCCGGACCGGGGAGACAGGCGCGGACGCGCTGTAACACACAAAGACAAGCGACAAGAGGAAACCCGAGATGCGCAAACTTCTGATGTCCCTGCTGATGGCAGGCTCGCTGATCGCGGCCGGCGTCGGCCCCGCGCTCGCCGACGACGCGGCTTCCGCCGCGGCTGCGTCCGCGCCCGCCGCCACGGCGTCCGATGCAACGGCCGCCGCGCCGGCCGCTTCGGCGCCGGCCGCCACGGACGCTTCGGCACCGGCCGCTGCCGCCGCCCCCGCTTCGGGCGCCACGGACGCCTCGGCTGCCGCCGCCGCCTCGGCGCCGGCCGCGCCCGCCGCACCGACCGCGCCGTTCTCCGTCGATTCGTCGAAGATCAGCGCCGGCGACACCGCGTGGATGCTGACGTCCACCGCGCTCGTGCTGTTCATGACGATCCCCGGTCTCGCGCTGTTCTACGCGGGCATGGTCCGCAAGAAGAACGTGCTCGCGACCGTGATGCAGAGCTTCGCGATCACCGCGGTGATCACGGTGCTGTGGACGGTGATCGGCTACAGCCTCGCGTTCACGCCGGGCAACGGCTTCGTCGGCGGCCTGTCGCGCGTGTTCCTGCACGGGATGAACTACATCCACGGCGACAAGGCGACGACGCTGACCGTCAGCCACCTGGCGCCGACGATTCCCGAATCGGTCTACTTCGTCTACCAGATGACGTTCGCGATCATCACGCCGGCGCTGATCTGCGGCGCGTTCGCCGACCGGATGAAGTTCTCGGCGATGCTCGTGTTCATGACGCTCTGGTCGCTGATCGTCTACGTGCCGATCGCGCACATGGTGTGGGAGCCGACCGGCTGGCTGTCGTCGGACGGCGTGCTCGACTTCGCGGGCGGCACGGTGGTGCACATCAACGCCGGTATCGCGGGCCTCGTGTCGTGCCTGATGCTCGGCAAGCGCGTCGGCTTCGGCCGTGAATCGATGGCGCCGCACAACCTGGTGCTGACGATGATCGGCGGCTCGATGCTGTGGGTCGGCTGGTTCGGCTTCAACGCGGGTTCCGCGGTCGCGGCCGACGGCCGTGCCGGCTTCGCGATGCTGACGACGCAGGTCGCAACCGCCTGCGCGGCGCTCGGCTGGATGTTCGCGGAGTGGATCGCGCACGGCAAGCCGTCGGTGCTCGGCATCGTGTCGGGTGCGGTCGCGGGTCTCGTCGCGATCACGCCGGCGGCCGGCTTCGTTGGCGTGACGGGTGCGCTTGCGATCGGCATCGCGGCCGGCGTCGTGTGCTTCTGGTCCGCGACGTGGCTCAAGTCGAAGCTCGGCTACGACGATTCGCTCGACGCGTTCGGCGTGCACGGCGTGGGCGGGATTCTCGGCGCACTGCTGACCGGCGTGTTCGCGGTCAAGGACATCGGCGGCGCCGACGGCAGCCTGCTGCTGCAGGCGAAGGGCGTGCTGATCACGCTGGTGTACAGCGGCGTGCTGAGCTTCGTGCTGCTGAAGCTGATCGACCTGACGATCGGCCTGCGCGTGACCGAAGAGCAGGAGCGCGAAGGCCTCGACGTGGTGCTGCACGGCGAGCACGTCGAATAAGCCGCAAGGATGCACGGCGGGCCGCCGCGGCGACGGCGCCCGCCCTCGAATGAGCGCAGCGATTTCGGCCCGCCTATCCGGCGGGCTTTTTTTCTCCCGTCCCCGGGTACCGCAGCGCATAACCCTTCGCTCTATCGGGTCAATAGCCGAAAACTTCCTCCAAATCCTTGTGAAGCCGGGAACAATCCCCAAATGGGCAAGGCAATTGCTCTACAATCTTCATTCTCCCGCTCGCGAGTGATTCATGGTTCCCCACCTCGTTACCGCGTTGAACGGTCCGCTGCTCGAACTCGAGCAGAAGATCCTCGACGCGACGCCTGCAATCGAACGCTGGTTCAGGCTCGAATGGCAGGAACACACGCCGCCGTTCTATTGTTCGGTGGACCTGCGCAACGCCGGCTTCAAGCTGGCGCCCGTCGACGCGAACCTGTTCCCCGGCGCATTCAATAATCTGCCGTCCGAAGTGCTGCCGCTCGCCGTCCAGGCCGCGATGGCCGCGATCGAGAAGATCTGCCCGGACGCGAAGAACCTGCTCGTGATTCCCGAGCTGCCGACCCGCAACGCGTTCTATCTGGAAAACGTCGCGCGGCTCGCGACGATCATGCGCCAGGCCGGCCTGAACGTGCGCTTCGGCTCGCTCGACCCGAGCATCACCGACATGACCCCGATCACGCTGGCCGACGGCCAGAAGATCGTGCTCGAACCGCTCGACCGTTCGCAGCGCCGTCTCGGCCTGAAGAATTTCGATCCGTGCTCGATCCTGCTGAACAACGACCTGTCGGCCGGGATTCCCGCCGTGCTGGAAAACCTGCACGAGCAGTACCTGCTGCCGCCGCTGCACGCGGGCTGGGCCGTGCGCCGCAAGTCGACGCACTTCGCGTGCTACGACGACGTCGCGAAGAAGTTCGCGAAGATGGTCGGCGTCGATCCGTGGATGGTGAATCCGTATTTCGCGCACGTCGAAGGCGTCGACTGGCAGGCGCATGAAGGCGAGCAGGCGCTCGCCGATGCAATCGACGGCGTGCTGAAGAAGATCGCGCGCAAGTACCGCGAATACGGCATCAGCGAAAAGCCGTACGTCGTCGTGAAGGCCGACGCCGGCACCGCCGGGCGCGGCGTGATGACGGTGCACGACGCGGCCGAGATCGGCCGCCTGTCGAAGGCCGAGCGCGCGCAGATGGCCGAGTCGAAGGCCGGCCTCGCGGTGCGCGACGTGATCGTGCAGGAAGGCGTCTATACGTTCGAGCGCGTCGGCGACGAAGTCGCGGAGCCCGTCGTGTACATGATCGACCGCTACGTGGTCGGCGGTTTCTACCGCACGCACGGCGGCCGCGAGCGCGACCAGAACCTGAACGCGCCCGGCATGCACTACGTGCCGCTCGGCTTCGAGCACACCGCGCTGCCGGATGCCGGCGCGAAGCCGGGTGCCGCGCCGCCGAACCGTTTCTACATGTATGGCGTCGTCGCGCGCCTGTCGCTGATCGCGTCGTCGATCGAACTGGAAAAGACCGATCCGGAAGCCATCCAGGTGTAACGGCTTCGCTACGTACAGGACCCGCATGGACATTCTCTTTATCGCCGACCCGCTCGAGCGCTTCAAGATCTACAAGGATTCGACCTACGCGATGATGGCGGAAGCCGCGCGGCGCGGGCATGCGGTGTACGCATGCGAGCCGCGCGATCTCGCGTGGACGGGTTCCGCCGTCGAGGCCGACGTGCGGCGCATCACGATCGTCGGCGAGCTGGACGACCTGCATCGCGACACCTGGTTCGACGCGGGTTCCGTCGATGCGCGCCGCCTCGAATCGTTCGACGCGGTGCTGATGCGCAAGGATCCGCCGTTCGACATGGAGTACGTGACGTCGACCTGGCTGCTCGAGCTGGCCGAGCGCGCGGGCGCGCGCGTGTTCAACAAGGCGCAGGCGATCCGCGATCACTCGGAGAAGCTCGCGATCGGCGAGTTTCCGCAGTTCGTCGCGCCGACCCTCGTCACGCGCGACGCGAAACGGCTGCGCGCGTTCCACGCCGAGCATGGCGACGTGATCCTGAAGCCGCTCGACGGGATGGGCGGGATGGGCGTGTTCCGCGTGAAGCCGGACGGGATGAATCTCGGCTCGATCGTCGAAATGCTGAGCCACGACGGCACGCGTTCGGTGATGGCGCAGAAATTCATTCCCGAGATCAAGGCCGGCGACAAGCGCATCCTGCTGATCGGCGGCGAGCCGGTGCCGTATTCGCTCGCGCGGATTCCGCAGGGCAGCGAGGTGCGCGGCAATCTCGCCGCGGGCGGGCTGGGCGTCGCGCAGCCGCTGACGCCGCGCGATCGCGAGATCGCCGAGACGCTCGGGCCGGTGCTCGCCGCGCGCGGGCTGCTGCTGGTCGGGCTCGACGCGATCGGCGACTGGCTGACCGAGGTGAACGTGACGAGCCCGACGTGCTTCCGCGAAATCATGGAGCAGACGGGTTTCGACGTCGCCGCGATGTTCATCGACGCGCTGGAGCGGGCGGCCGCGTAGCCCGCGTCGCGCTCAACCCCGGCGGCGGCCGCGCAGGTCCCCCGTCGCCGAAGCCGTTCGACCGGCCTGCTACAATGCCCGCTTGCCCGGTGCCGCGACCAGCGCGCCGAAGGCCCGGCGATCGGGCCGAAACCGTTGCAAGGCTGAACATGAAACGCATCCCACACTCGCTATGCTCGTTGCCCCGCCACGGGGCGTCGGCCCGCCAGGGGCGGCCGGAGGCAGTCTGACATGGCCGGGATTCTGATCATCGCGCACGCTCCGCTCGCCACCGCGCTGCGGGACTGCATTGCGCACATCTATGGCGGCGTGCCCGCGCGCATCGGCTGTATCGACGTGCTGGCGGACAGCGACCCGACCCAGGTGATGGCGTTCGCACACGCGGAGCTCGCGCGGCTCAGGGAAGAGAACGGCGTCGTCGTGCTGACCGACATGTACGGCGCGACACCCGCGAACATCGCGGGCCAGCTCGCGAAGCTCGACAACGTGCGCGTGCTGGCGGGCGTGAATCTGCCGATGCTGGTGCGGGCCGTCTGCTACCGCACCGTGCCGCTCGACAAGCTCGTCGACAAGGCGCTGTCCGGCGGCGCGAAGGGCGTTCATGAGGTGTCGGCCGGCACGCCGCCGCCGCCGACGGAAACCGGCTGCGGCCAGTGCGCACCGATCCCGCCGGAACCGCAGCCGCGCACCGAATCGCACTGACCGTCCCGTTTTTCCCGTTTTAGCCCGACCCTGCCGACGCCCGTCGCCGGCGGCCTCGACCGACCCGACCGAGAATCATGCTTCAACAAGAAACCACCATCGTCAACAAATTGGGGCTCCATGCACGCGCTTCGGCCAAGCTTACGCAACTGGCCGGCAACTTCCAGTCGGAAGTCTGGATGACGCGCAACGGACGCAAGATCAACGCGAAGAGCATCATGGGCGTGATGATGCTCGCGGCCGGCATCGGCAGCACCGTGACGATCGAGACCGAAGGTCCCGACGAGCGGGAAGCGATGGACGCACTGCTCAAGCTGATCGCGGACAAGTTCGGCGAAGGTCAGTGATCCCCGTGCGGGATCGTTGCCGTTTCGAATCGGAATGCCGCGTTTTTCGCGGCATTTTTTTCGTCCGGCGCATTGATGCAGAGCGCGCAATGCTGCGCTGCATGCAGTCAGCACGGACGCGCGGAATTTATAATCGCTAACCGGGGTCATAAGCGCATCGCAGCAGTGTGCCGCGGCTTTACTTGTACAGAGGAGGTGCGCGTGTCCTTCACGCTGCATGGCATTCCCGTCTCACGTGGTATCGCGATCGGGCGAGCGTATCTGATCGCGCCGGCGGCGCTCGACGTCGCCCATTACCTCGTCGAGGCAAACCAGATCGACGCCGAGGTCGAGCGTTTCGGCACGGCGCGCGAGGTCGTGCATCGCGAACTCGAGGCGCTGCGTGCCGACCTGACCGACGATACCCCGACCGAAGTGGGCGCGTTCATCGACGTCCACGCGATGATCCTGAGCGACGCGATGCTCGTCCAGGAAACCATCGACCTGATCCGCACGCGCCGCTACAACGTCGAATGGGCGCTGACCGAACAGCTCGAGCTGCTCACGCGCCACTTCGACGACATCGAGGATGAATACCTGCGCGAGCGCAAGGCCGACATCGAGCAGGTGGTCGAGCGCGTGCTGAAGGCGCTCGCCGGCGCGCCGTCCGCGTCGCAGGCGCTCGATCGCGCGGCCGCGCGCGGCCAGAACGAGATGATCGTCGTCGCGCACGACATCGCGCCGGCCGACATGATGCAGTTCAAGTCGCAGTCGTTCCAGGCGTTCGTCACCGATCTCGGCGGGCGCACGTCGCACACCGCGATCGTCGCGCGCAGCCTCGGCATTCCGGCCGCGGTCGGCGTCCAGCATGCGAGTGCGCTAATCCGCCAGGACGACCTGATCATCGTCGACGGCGACCAGGGAATCGTGATCGTCGATCCGGCGCCGATCGTCCTCGAGGAATATTCGTACCGCCAGTCCGAGAAGTTGCTCGAGCAACGCAAGCTGCAGCGCCTGAAGTTCTCGCCGACGCAAACGATGTGCGGCACCAAGATCGAGCTGTACGCGAACATCGAGCTGCCCGACGACGCGAAGGCGGCGGTCGAGGCCGGCGCGGTCGGCGTCGGGCTGTTCCGCTCCGAGTTCCTGTTCATGCATCAGAAGGAGATGCCCGAGGAGGAGGAACAGTTCGCCGCGTACAAGCGCGCGGTCGAGTGGATGAAGGGCATGCCGGTGACGATCCGCACGATCGACGTCGGCGCGGACAAGCCGCTCGAGGCGCTCGACGAAGGCTACGAGACGGCGCCGAACCCGGCGCTCGGGCTGCGCGCGATCCGCTGGAGCCTGTCCGAGCCGCAGATGTTCCTCACGCAGTTGCGTGCGATCCTGCGCGCGTCCGCGTTCGGGCAGGTGAAGATCCTGATCCCGATGCTCGCGCACGCGCAGGAGATCGACCAGACGCTCGACCTGATCCGCGAGGCGAAGCGCCAGCTCGACGACGCGGGGCTCGCGTACGATCCGAACGTGCGCCTCGGCGCGATGATCGAGATTCCGGCCGCGGCGATCGCCTTGCCGCTGTTCCTGAAGCGCTTCGATTTCCTGTCGATCGGCACGAACGACCTGATCCAGTACACGCTCGCGATCGACCGCGCGGACAACGCGGTCGCGCACCTGTACGACCCGCTGCATCCGGCCGTGCTGCACCTGATCGCCTATACGCTGCGCGAGGCGAAGCGGGCGGGCGTGTCGGTGTCGGTGTGCGGGGAGATGGCGGGCGATCCGGCGCTCACGCGCCTGTTGCTCGGGATGGGGCTCACCGAGTTCTCGATGCACCCGAGCCAGCTGCTGGTCGTGAAGCAGGAGATCCTGCGCGCGCATCTGAAGTCGCTCGAGAAGCCGACGGCCGACGTGCTGGCCGCGTTCGAGCCGGAGGAAGTGCAGGCGGCGCTCAAGCGCCTGTCGGTCGCGGAACCGCGCGCGGACGCGGCCGCTTAGGCGCCGCAAGCCGCGTCGCGAACCGCGCGCGAACGTCGCAAAACGTCACGCATGCGCCGCTCGGCGCATGCATCCCGCGCGTGTCAGTGCCGGCCCTGGCACACGGGGCAGTCGGCCTGGCGCGCGATCTTCATCGTCGTCCATTCCATCCGCAGCGAATCGAGCATCATCAGCCGGCCGTTGAGCGTCGTGCCGATCGCGCCGATCACGCGCAGCGCCTCGGCGGCCTGCATCGCGCCGATGATCCCGACCGTCGGCGCGAACACGCCCATCGTCGCGCACGCGACTTCCTCGAACGGCTGGTCTTCCGGAAACACGCACGCATAGCAGGGCGCGGCCGGGTCGCGGAAGTCGAACGTGCTGATCTGGCCGTCGAAGCGCAGCGCGGCGCCCGACACGAGCGGCACGCCGTGCGCGACGCACGCGCGGTTGATCGCATGGCGGGTCGCGAAGTTGTCGGTGCAGTCGAGCACGACGGTGGCCTGCGGCACGTGTGCGTCGAGCCACGCATCGTCGACGCGCGCCGCGACCGCATGCACCGTCACTTCCGGGTTCAGCTGCGCGAGCGCGTCGCGCCCCGATTCGACCTTGCTGCGGCCGACAGAGGCCGTCACGTGCAGGATCTGCCGCTGCAGGTTCGTGAGGTCGACCGTGTCGGCGTCGACCAGCGTGATCGTGCCGACCCCGGACGCCGCGAGATACATCGCGGCCGGCGAGCCGAGGCCGCCGGCGCCGACGACGATCGCATGCGCGTCGAGGAAGCGCTGCTGGGCCTCGATGCCGATTTCGTCGACGAGAATGTGGCGGGAGTAGCGGAGGAGTTGATCGTCGTTCATGGGAAAGTCGGGCGACGCATACCGCCGGCGGCGGCGCGGACGCCTCTGCGTCTGTCTGCGTATTCTAGGCGCACATGAAAAACGGGCCATCGCGGTCTTCCCGCGATGGCCCGTCGGATGCCGGCCGGCGCTTACTTCGGTGCCGACGCCGGTTTCGGTGCGGCGGCCTTCGCGCCCGACGCCTTCGCGGCGGACGCGGCCTTGGCTGCCGGGCTCTTCGCCGTGCTTTCGGCGAGCAGCGACTTCGATTCCTGCACCGGCTTGCCTTCGAGCTTGTTGAGCGCCTGCTGCATCATGAAGTCGTCGGCGCTGCCGAACTCGATCGGCTTGCGATCGCGGTCTTTCTGGCGCTGCTCCGGCGTCTTCTTGTCGTTCTGCTCTTCGAGCACGCGCAGTTGATCCATCCGGCGCTGTTCGCGCTCTTCCTGTTCCTTCTTCTCGTTCGGATCCTGCGTGTTCGCGAGGTGGTTCGTGTAGTCGACCTCGCGCGTCACGAGCACGTCGTCCGGATCGCCGTCCGCGTACTGATCGACCGGCACGTCGGGCGTGATCCCCTTGTTCTGGATCGAACGGCCGCTCGGCGTGTAGTAGTAGGCGGTCGTCAGGCGCAGCGCGGTGTCGGCCGTCATCGGGCGAACCGTCTGCACCGAACCCTTGCCGAACGTCGTCTTGCCCATGATCTGCGCGCGCTTCGAATCCTGCAGCGCGCCGGCGACGATTTCCGACGCGGACGCCGAGTACGCGTTCGTCAGCACGATCATCGGCACGGTCTTGAAGACCGGCGGCAGATTCTTCAGCGGATCGCCGTCGAAGGACGGCAGGCGGTAGTTGTCGTAGGTGTCGCGGTAGACCTGCTTCGAATCCGGGATCTGGCCGTTGGTCGACACGACGACGGAGTCGGGCGGCAGGAACGCGCCGGCGACGCCGACCGCGCTCTGCAGCAGGCCGCCGCCGTTGTTGCGTAGGTCGACGATCAGGCCCTTCAGGTTCGGCTGCTGGCGTGCGATGTCCTGCAGCTTCGCGGCGAGATCGGGCGTCGTGCGCTCCTGGAAGCTCGTGATCCGGATGTAGGCATAGCCCGGGTCGAGCATCTTCATCTTCACGCTCTGGACCTTGATGATCGCGCGCGTGACCGTGACCGGGAACGTGCGGTCGTCGCTCTTGCGGAAGATGGTCAGCGTGACCTTGGTGCCCGGCTCGCCGCGCATCTGCTTGACGGCCTTGTCGAGCGTCATGCCGCGCACCGGCTTGTCGTTGATGCGCGTGATCAGGTCGCCCGGACGGATGCCGGCGCGGAACGCGGGGGTGTCTTCGATCGGCGAGATCACCTTGACGAGGCCGTCTTCCTGCGAGATCTCGATGCCGAGACCCGCGAAGCGGCCCTTGGTCTGCTCCTGCAGCTCGTCATAGTCGGTCTTGTCGAGGAACGACGAGTGCGGGTCGAGGCTCGACACCATGCCCTTGATCGCCGCCGTCAGCAGCTTCTTGTCGTCGACCGGCTCGACGTACTCGCGCTTGATCTGGCCGAACACTTCCGCGAACAGGCGGAGCTGGTCGAGGGGAAGCGGCGCCGTGGCGGTTTGCTCGGCCGACGCGGAAACCTGCAGCGTGGCGAATACGCCCGTGGCAAGGCCCGCGGCAATCAGGCCGATGTTCTTCAATTTCATTCGCATAGAGAGTCTGGTGCGGTCGGGAAGCGCGTGGCGGTAGCGGGGATGTAGCGGACAAGTATAACTGTTCGTCCGATGACTCAGTGGAACGGTGCGAAAAGGGGCGGAGGTCCCGCGGTCCCGGGGCCCGGCGGGGTGCCGCCGGCCGCGCAGCGGATTCGAAAGCGGATTCGACAGCACCGGGGCCGCGAAGGTTCGCGCCGCGCGCCGGGACGGGCGAGCCGGGCAGGCCGCGTTCGCCGCGGCGTGCCCGGCGGGGCGGGCGTCAGCCCGCCTTGCCCTGCTTCGCGACGGCGGCCTGCGCCTTCGCGATCGCGTCCTGGTCGCCCAGGTAGTAGTGCGTGATCGGCTTCAGGTTCTCGTCGAGTTCATACACGAGCGGCACGCCGTTCGGGATGTTCAGGCCGACGATGTCGCTGTCCGAGATGCCGTCGAGGTACTTGATCAGCGCGCGCAGCGAGTTGCCGTGCGCGGCGATCAGCACCTGCTTGCCGGCGCGGACCGCCGGCGCGATCGACTCGTTCCACAGCGGCAGCACGCGTGCGACCGTATCCTTCAGGCACTCGGTCAGCGGCAGCTGCTCGCGCGGCACCTTCGCGTAGCGCGGATCGTTGAACGGCGCGCGTTCGTCGGTCGGCTCGAGCGCCGGCGGCGGCGTGTCGTAGCTGCGGCGCCACACGAGCACCTGGTCGTCGCCGAACTTGGCGGCCGTTTCCGCCTTGTTCAGGCCCGACAGCGCGCCGTAGTGGCGCTCGTTCAGGCGCCACGAGTGGACGACCGGCAGGTACATCAGGTCCATCTTGTCCTGCACGTGCCACAGGGTGCGGATCGCGCGCTTGAGCACCGAGGTGTAGGCGATGTCGAACGTGTAGCCGGCCTCCTTGAGCAATTCGCCGGCCTGGTAGGCCTCGTTGCGACCCTGTTCGGTCAGGTCGACGTCGACCCAGCCGGTGAAGCGGTTTTCCTTGTTCCACGTCGATTCGCCGTGGCGGATGAGAACGAGTTTGTACATGGATCTTGCGGTCGGTAGTGATAGGGAAGCGGGGCGCGTCGCGCGGCACCCGGACCGGGCCCGCCATCGCGCAAGACGGTTATTTTATAATGGCTGGATTGCCCTCATCCGATTTCTCTTTTTTCCGGCGGAATTCCGTGACGTTCTTTACCAATTACACCAACCTGGCCCTGATCGCGATCCTGGTGGTTTCCGGCGGCCTGCTCGCATGGCCGGCCCTGCGCCGCGGCCGCGGTGGCCTGTCGGCCGCGGAGGCGACGCAGCTCATCAATCGCCGCAACGCGATCGTGATCGACGTGCGTGCCGCGTCCGAGTTTGCCGCCGGCCACCTGCCGTCGGCACGCCAGGTCGCCGCCGGCGAGATCGGCGCGAAGATTGCGCAGGTTGCGAAAAACAAGAGCACCCCCGTGCTGCTCGTCTGCCAGAACGGCCAGCAGTCGCAGAAGGCGGCGCGCGAGGTCGAGGCGGCAGGCTATGCCGAGGTACACGTGCTCGAGGGCGGCGTCGCCGCCTGGCAGCAGGCCGGGATGCCGGTCGTCAAACAAGGAGTGGCGAAGTGAGCAAGGTTTTGATGTACAGCACGCAGGTGTGTCCGTATTGCATTCAGGCCGAGCGCCTGCTGAAGCTGCGCGGTGTCGAGCAGATCGAAAAGGTGCTGATCGACCGCGATCCGGCCCGCCGTGAGGAAATGATGTCGCGCACGGGCCGTCGCACGGTGCCGCAGATCTATATCGGCGACACGCACGTCGGCGGTTACGACGATCTGTCGAAGCTCGACCGCGAAGGCGGGCTCTTGCCGCTTCTGCAAGTGGCCTGATTAGGGCAGAATGGCCGCCGGCCGCGCCGCGGCTTGGGCGCACAGGATCCAACCGGGGTGGCCGGCGTGAAGCCGGGCCGCCCCGTCACCACTTTTAGGGAAACACCATGTCCGACGTCGAAAACCAACCGTTCTTCAACATCCAGCGCGTCTACCTGAAGGACATGTCGCTCGAGCAGCCGAATTCGCCGGCGATCTTCCTCGAGCAGGACATGCCGTCGGTCGAAGTCGAAGTCGACGTCAAGGCCGAGCGCCTGGCGGAAAGCGTGTTCGAAGTCGTCGTGTCGGGCACGGTCACCGCGAAGGTCAAGGACAAGGTTGCGTTCCTGATCGAGGCGAAGCAGGCCGGCATTTTCGACATTCGCAACATTCCCGACGAACAGCTCGACCCGCTCGTCGGCATCGCCTGCCCGACGATCCTGTTCCCGTACCTGCGCTCGAACATCGCCGACGCGATCACGCGTGCGGGCTTCCCGCCGATCCACCTGGCGGAAATCAACTTCCAGGCGCTGTACGAGCAGCGTCTCGCGCAGCTTCAGCAGCAGCAGGCCGGCGCAGCGGGCGCGCCGAACGGCTCGACGCTGAACTGACGTTCCACTCCGGACCGGTGCTGGGTATGAAAGTAGCCGTTCTCGGCGCCGGTGCCTGGGGCACCGCGCTCGCGGGCCATCTGGCCGCGCGGCACGATACGCTTCTCTGGGCGCGCGACGCCGCGCTGATCGCCGGGCTGCAGGCCCGGCACGAAAATTCCCGCTATCTGGACGGCATCGCGCTGCCCGATGCGCTGCGCTACGACGCCGATCTCGACGCCGCGCTCGCGCACGGCGCCGCGGACGACGCGCTGTGCGTGATCGCCGCGCCCGTGGCCGGGCTGCGCACGCTGTTCGGCGCGATGCGCGACGCGGGCTGCGTGCCCGCGCACGTCGTGTGGGTCTGCAAGGGTTTCGAGGCCGACACGCATCTGCTGCCGCACCAGGTGATCGCGGCCGAGCTGCCCGGGCAGCACAGCAACGGCGTGCTGTCGGGGCCGAGCTTCGCCCGCGAGGTCGGGCTCGCGCTACCCGTCGCGCTGACGGTCGCGAGCGCATCCGCCGAGTGCCGCGAGCGCACGCTCGCCGCGTTCCATCACGGCGCGATGCGGATCTATACGGGCGACGACGTGGTCGGCGTCGAGGTCGGCGGCGCGGTGAAGAACGTGCTGGCGATCGCGACCGGCATCGCCGACGGGCTCGGGCTCGGGCTGAACGCCCGTGCCGCGCTGGTCACGCGCGGCCTTGCCGAAATGTCGCGCCTTGGCGTCGCGCTCGGCGGCCGGGCCGAAACCTTTACGGGGCTCACGGGCCTCGGCGACCTGATCCTCACCGCGACAGGCGACCTGTCGCGCAATCGCACGGTCGGCCTGCAACTGGCTGCCGGCCGCTCGCTGAACGACATCCTCGGTGCACTCGGCCATGTGGCCGAAGGCGTGCGCTGCGCACAGGCCGTGCTCGCGCTCGCGCGTGCGCAGTCGATCGAAATGCCGATCACCGAAGCCGTGTGCGGCGTGCTGTTCGACGGTGTCGCGCCGCGCGATGCGGTCAGCGGCTTGCTGCGGCGCGACGCGCGCGCCGAATAACGCAGACCAATCGCCGCCGATTTTTGCGGCCAGACGCCCTCGCGCAAAGCAAGGGGTGCCAAAGCGCACTACGCTTGAACAGTCTCCGGCGTTTCGGGAGGGTGTCATGCTGCAGATCGGTTCCACCACGCTCGCCGCGCAACACGTCGACATCACGACACTCGATGTCGACGCGATCGTCAACGCCGCGAACGGTTCGCTGCTCGGCGGCGGCGGGGTCGACGGCGCGATTCATCGCGCGGCCGGTCCGGGCCTGCTGGCCGAGTGCCGCACGCTCGGCGGCTGCGACACCGGCGACGCGAAGCTCACGCGCGGCCACGGGCTGCCGGCGCGGTACGTGATTCATGCGGTTGGCCCGGTGTGGTACGGCGGCGGACGCGGCGAGCCCGACCTGCTCGCGGCGTGCTACCGGCGCGCGATCGAGCTGGCCGAGGAAGTGGCGGCGACGTCGATTGCATTCCCGGCGATCAGCTGCGGTGTGTACCGCTATCCGGCCGACGAGGCCGTCGACATCGCGGTCGGCACGGTCGTCGAAATGCTGCCGCAGGCGCCGAACCTCGCACGCGTGGTATTCGCGTGCTTTTCATCCGACATGTACGACCTGTATCGCGCGCGGCTCGCGCGCATCTAGCGCGCCGGGCCGCACGGCGCGAGCCGGGCAGCGCGGGCGGGTGTCACGCGCCGCCTTCGAAGCCGGCCTGGCGCCACGCCTCGAATACGACCACGGCGACCGTGTTCGACAGGTTCAGGCTGCGATTGCCCGGCCGCATCGGCAGGCGCACGCGCTGTTCGTTCGGGAAGCGTTCGAGCACGCCGGCCGGCAAGCCACGCGTTTCCGAGCCGAACACAAACCAGTCGCCCGGTACGAATGCGTGGTCGTGGAAGCGGCCCGAGCCGCGGGTCGTGAACGCGAACATTCGCGCGGGATCGGGCGTTTCGGCCGCGACGAACGCGTCCCAGTCGCGGTGCACGCGCATTTCCGCATATTCGTGATAGTCGAGGCCCGCGCGGCGCATCTTCGCGTCGTCGAGCGGAAAGCCGAGCGGCTCGATCAGGTGCAGGCGCGCGCCGGTGTTGGCGCACAGGCGGATCACGTTGCCGGTGTTCGGCGGAATTTCGGGGGCGACGAGGACGACGTTGAACATGGTTGGGTCTGGCTGGGCCGGCCGGGGCGGAGCAACCTGCATTCCGTCCCGGCCGGCCGGTTCGTGACGGCCGCCGCCGCATGCGGGCGGCCGGCTTCTCTAATCTCTATCTAATTAATCCCTGGCGGTGCGCAGCGCAACCAGATTCGTCACGCGCGCGGCACCGGCCGCCTTCAATGCGTGCGCGGCGGCCGCGAGCGTCGCGCCCGACGTCATCACGTCGTCGACGAGCGCCACGTGGCGGCCGGCGAGGTTGCGCGTCACCGCGAACGCTGCCATCACGTTGTCGCGCCGCGCGCGCCGGTCGAGCCGCGACTGCGGCGCGGTTTCGGTCACGCGGGCGAGCAGCGCGGCGTCGGCGTGCACACCGAGCCGGCGCGCGAGCGGCCGCGCGATTGCCCACGCCTGGTTGTAGCCGCGCGCGACGAGCCGTCCGTGCGACAGCGGCACCGGCGCGATCAGGTCGAAGCCGCCGGCAGTGCGCATCGCGTCCGTGTCGTCGATCCGCTGCGCGAGCCGGGCCGCGAATTCCGCGCCGAGCGCGAGCCGCGCATGAAACTTCAGGCCGCGCGCGAGCCCGTCGAGCGGCGCGCGGTAATCGGCGAGCGCGAGCGTCGCGTCGAACGGCGGCGGGTTCGCGCGGCACGCATCGCACCGGTACGCGGACGCGGGGCCCGCGCCATCGTGCCGGCCGGCGGCGCCGTGTGAACGCGGCCGCCCGACGCCCAGCGGCACCGCGCAGACGCCGCAGCGCAGCCGTGCTTCATTCCAGTACGCGGCGTCGCAGGCACCGCAAATCACCGTGTGTGACAAATTGCCGCACAGCGCGCACCGATTCGGCAACGCGACCGTGACGACGCGCACGGCGAGTGCACGAAGCTGCGACAAAACGACGCGCATCGGGCGCGGGGCGGAACGGCGATCCATCGCGAACACTCCTGATGGCCCCGCCTCGCTGAAGGCCGCGAGGCGAGCGAGTATACTTCGGGCTCTTCGCCAGTGTGCCCGACATGTCCCCAGCTTCGACTTCAACCGGCCGTCCGGCCAATGACGCCCGGCGTTTGCGGCGGATCTTCGATCGCCGCGCCGACGCGTTCGACGCGGTTGCGTTCCTGCCGCGCGAGATCGCGCAGCGGATGAACGAGCGCCTCGAATACATCAAGGTGAGCCCCGCGGCCGTGCTCGACGCGGGCTGCGGCCCGGGCGACGACCTGCCGGCGCTGCGCGCGCGCTTTCCCGAGGCCCCGGTGTTCGGCGTCGACCTGTCCGGCGCGATGCTCGCGCGGGCAGGGCAGCGCGAGGTCGAGCAGACGAGCTGGCGCCGCTGGCTGCCTGCGTCGCTCGGCCGGGCGCTGGGCTCGCGCGGCCCGCGCGTCGCGCAGGCCGACTTCTCCGAATTGCCGTTCGCCGCGGGCGCGTTCGACCTGATCTGGTCGAATCTCGCGCTGCACTGGCATTCGCGTCCCGATACGGTGTTCCCTGAATGGCAGCGCGTGCTGCGCGTGAACGGCCTGCTGATGTTCAGCACGCTCGGCCCCGACACGCTGCGCGAGCTGCGCGCGGCCTGCGCGGACGCCGAGGCGGTGCTCGGCATCGCGCCGCACGCCGCGCGCGTGATCGATTTCGTCGACATGCACGACCTCGGCGACATGCTCGTCGAGAGCGGTTTCGAGATTCCGGTGATGGACCAGGAAGTGCTGACCGTCACGTACAAGACCCCCGATTCCCTGCTGGCCGACGTGCGCCGCTGGGGCGCCTATCCGTTCGACCGCGCCATCCCGCGGCACGCGGCGCGGCGCTTTCGCGCGGCGCTCGGCGACGCGCTGGAAGCGCGCCGGCGCGCGGACGGCACGATTGCCCTGACCTTCGAGGTGATCTACGGCCACGCGTGGAAGGCCGTGCCGCGTACGACCGCCGAGGGGCACGGGATCGTGCGCATCGAAGATATCGGCAAGGGGCGTCCGAAGAATCGGTAAAGCGGTAAAGAGGGGTTTTGTTATGTCTGAAATTAGCGGCGCAAAGCGGGGTCGAATTGGCGGCAAAAACGGCCGGGAAGCTTGTGGCGCTTGGCTCGCGGGCCGATAGCCGCTTGCTTGTGGATGCCATTGAACCCGCCTATAATGCGTCAGCTTGTCGTCCCGGGGTCCCCGCAATACGGTCCGACGAGTCCGATGCAGGCATGCATCGCATGCCATTCGCGTGAGGCGGCGATGGAAGCAGCGAGGGTTTTGGCGGAGACGACGAACGGCGAACCGGTCCTCGCGGACTGGCTGATGAAACGCAACTGTTCGGTGTCGCCGCGCCAGTTCGTGCTGTTTTACGCGTCGCTCGCGGGCTTCTCGCTGGTGATCGCGGCATTGCTGATGTGGCGGGGGGCCTGGCTCGTCATGCCCTTTACCGGAATCGAATTGCTGGTGGTCGGTATTGCATTTGCGATCCATGCCCGTCACGCAGTCGATTACGAGCGCATCAGGCTGTTCCCGCATCGGCTCGTGATCGAGCGGATGGATGCGGAGCGGCTCACGCAGATCGAATTCAACCCGCGCTGGGTGCGGGTCGAGCCGGGAGCGACGCCACGCGATCCGATTCGACTGGTATCGCGCGGGCAGACCGTCGTAATCGGGCAGCATCTCGCGCAGTACAAGCGTGCGCAGTTCGCCGACGAGCTGCGCGTGTCGCTCAGGCGCTGCGGCTGACGAGGCGCGGACACCGGCCGGAACAGGCCGGCGTCTTGCGACGGGGGAGGGTTTGAATGGAAATTTTGGGTAAGGATGCTATGAAAACAATCAAGCGAGCCCTCACGGGCGTGCTGGCATGCAGCGGATTGCTCTTTGCCGGCGCTGCTCTGGCGGTCGGTGATAGCCCGGGCGGCCCCCGCGTCAACGAGATCAACTTTCAGCCGCCGGTCACGAAAATCGCCGAGGAGCTCTACGATCTCCACACGATGATGCTGATCCTGTGTACGGTGATCTTCGTCGGCGTGTTCGGCGTGATGTTCTATTCGATCTTCGCGCACCGCAAATCCAAAGGCCACAAGGCCGCCAATTTCCATGAAAGCACGACCGTCGAAATCATCTGGACGATCGTGCCGTTCATCATCGTCGTGCTGATGGCGCTGCCGGCCACGAAGGCCGTCGTCGCGATGAAGGACACGACCAACGCCGATCTCACGATCAAGGTCACCGGCTACCAGTGGAAGTGGGGCTACGACTACGTGAAGGGTCCGGGCGAGGGCATCAGCTTCCTGTCGACGCTCAGCACCCCGCGTGACGAAGTGATGGGCAAGAAGCCGATCACCGACACCTATCTGCAGGAAGTCGACAACCCGCTCGTCGTGCCGGTCAACAAGAAGATCCGCATCATCACGACCGCGAACGACGTCGTCCACTCGTGGTACGTGCCCGCGTTCGGCGTGAAGCAGGATGCGATCCCCGGCTTCGTGCGCGATACGTGGTTCAAGGCCGACAAGGTCGGCACGTTCCGCGGCTTCTGTACCGAGCTGTGCGGCAAGGAACACGCGTTCATGCCGGTCGTGGTCGAAGTGCTGTCGGATGACGACTACGCGAAGTGGGTGACCGCGCAGAAGGCCAAGCTGGCCAGCGCAGCGGTCGATCCGAACAAGGTCTACACGATGGCCGAACTCGTCGCGCACGGCGAGGACGTCTACAAGGCGAACTGCGCGGCTTGCCACCAGGTGAACGGCAAGGGCCTCGGCGCCTTCCCGGCGATGGACGGCAGCCCGATCGCGAACGGCCCGATCGCCGGCCATGTCGAGCGCGTGCTGCACGGCAAGGGCGCGATGCCGTCGTGGGCGTCGCTGTCGGACCTCGACATCGCATCGGTCATCACGTACGAGCGCAATTCGTGGGGCAACCACAAGAACGACCTGCTGCAGCCGAAGCAAGTGGCTGACGCGCGCAACGGCAAGATGCCGGAAGACACCGCAGGCGCGGCAGCGCCGGCCGAAGCGGCCTCGGCACCGGCGCAAGCCGCGTCGGGCGCAGCCGAGCAGCCGGCGGCAGCGTCGGCATCGGCCGCGCTGTCGACGATCTACTTCGAGACGGGCAAGAGCGTGCTGCCGGCCGACGCGAAGGCGGCAATCGCCACGGCGGCCGACTATGCGAAGGCACATCCGGACGCGAAGCTCGCGCTGTCGGGTTTCACCGACAAGACGGGCTCGGCCGACGCGAACGCAGAACTCGCCAAGCATCGTGCGCAAGCCGTGCGCGACGCACTGAAGGCAGCAGGCGTGGCGGAAGACCACATTATTCTCAAGAAGCCGGAAACGATCACGGGCGGGGCTGACGCGAAGGAAGCCCGGCGGGTCGAGATCGGGCCGGCGGCTTGACGTGTCGCTGAGTTAGTCGACGTATTCGCATTAGGAGATTCTCATGTCTAGCATCGGGCACGACGTAGCCGCGGGCCACGCGCACGACGACCACGCGCACGAAATGCCGCACGGCTGGCGTCGCTGGCTGTTGGCCACCAACCACAAGGACATCGGTACGCTGTACCTGCTGTTCTCGTTCATCATGTTCCTGTCGGGCGGCGTGATGGCGCTCGGCATCCGTGCCGAGCTGTTCGAGCCGGGCCTGCAGATCATGCGTCCGGAGTTCTTCAACGAACTCACGACGATGCACGGCCTGATCATGGTGTTCGGCGCGATCATGCCGGCGTTCGTCGGCTTCGCGAACTGGATGATTCCGCTGCAGATCGGCGCATCCGACATGGCGTTCGCGCGGATGAACAACTTCAGCTTCTGGCTGCTGCCGGTCGCGGCCGTGCTGCTGGTCGGTTCGTTCTTCGCGCCGGGCGGCGCGACGGCGGCCGGCTGGACGCTGTACGCACCGCTGTCGACGCAGATGGGCCCGGGCATGGACTTCGCGATCTTCGCGGTCCACCTGATGGGTGCATCGTCGATCATGGGCGGGATCAACATCGTCGTGACGATCCTGAACATGCGCGCACCGGGCATGACGCTGATGAAGATGCCGATGTTCGCATGGACCTGGCTGATCACCGCGTACCTGCTGATCGCCGTGATGCCGGTTCTGGCAGGCGCGATCACGATGGTGCTGTTCGACCGCCACTTCGGCACGTCGTTCTTCAACGCGGCAGGCGGCGGCGACCCGGTGATGTACCAGCACATCTTCTGGTTCTTCGGGCACCCCGAGGTGTACATCATGATTCTGCCGGCGTTCGGGATCGTGTCGCAGGTGATCCCGGCGTTCGCACGCAAGACGCTGTTCGGCTATAGCTCGATGGTGTACGCGACCGCTTCGATCGCGATCCTGTCGTTCATGGTCTGGGCGCACCACATGTTCGCCACGGGCATGCCGGTCACCGGTCAGCTGTTCTTCATGTACGCGACGATGCTGATCGCGGTGCCGACGGGCGTGAAGGTGTTCAACTGGCTCGCGACGATGTGGCGCGGCTCGATGACGTTCGAAACCCCGATGCTGTTCGCGATCGGCTTCCTGTTCGTGTTCACGTTCGGCGGCCTGACGGGCCTGATGCTGGCCATGGCGCCGCTCGACATCCAGTACCACGGCACTTACTTCGTGGTCGCGCACTTCCACTACGTGCTGGTGGCCGGGTCACTGTTCGCGCTGTTCGCGGGCTGGTACTACTGGGCACCGAAGTGGACGGGCTGGATGTACAACGAGACGCGCGGCAAGATCCACTTCTGGGCGTCGATGATCTTCTTCAACCTGACGTTCTTCCCGATGCACTTCGTCGGTCTCGCGGGCATGCCGCGCCGCTATGCGGACTACCCGGCGCAGTTCACGGACTTCAACCAGATCGCGACGATCGGCGCATTCGGCTTCGGCCTCGCACAGGTGTACTTCCTGTTCGCGGTCGCGCTGCCGGCCTACCGTGGTGGCGGCGAGCTGGAAAAGGCGTCGGACAAGCCGTGGGATGGCGCGACGGGCCTCGAGTGGACGGTGCCGAGCCCGGCTCCCTTCCACACGTTCGAGCAACCGCCGCACGTCGAATAAGTTTCACCTGACGTTCCGCCGCTGCCTGCCGTGCAGGCAGGCGCGGCGGGCGCGGAATCGATGTTTCAGCGAAGTTTCAGCGACGTTTCAGATGAACCGGAATCCACAAGAAAGACGAACGCCCGAACAGATTCGCGCGGGCAACAAGCGGCTCGGCCTCATCCTGCTCGTCATCGCCGCCGTTTTTTTTGTGGGTGTCGTGATCAAGCAGTGGTGGCTGTCCACTCACTGATGCAGTAACTGACGCAGTAGCGAGGAAGTAGTCGTATGTCGAAGCCGGAAGAGGGCGCCGTCGATCGCGCGTTCAATCGTTCGATGCTGGTGAAGCTCTTCGTCGTGGCCGGACTGATGTTCGGCTTCGGCTTCGCGCTGATCCCGATGTATCGCGCGATTTGCCAGGTCACCGGCATCAACAACCTGGTGCAGCGGGATGTCAGCGAACGCGAGGCGAAGAACTCGCAGGTCGACTACAGCCGCACGGTGTCGGTCGAGTTCGATGCGAATGCGCGCGGGCCGCTCGGTTTCAAGCCGGAGCACAACAGCCTCGACGTGCATCCGGGCGAGCTGACGACGATCGTGTACGACGTGACCAACGGGCAGGGCCGGCCGGTGGTCGCGCAGGCGATTCCGAGCTACGCGCCGAAGCAGGCGACGGAATTCTTCAAGAAGATCGAGTGTTTTTGCTTCACGCAGCAGACGCTGGCCGCGAACGAGTCGCGCAAGATGCCGGTGGTGTTCGTGATCGATCCGAAACTGCCGAAGGACGTGAAGACGATCACGCTGTCGTACACGTTCTTCGAGCTGAATACGCCGGCCGCACCGGCGCCGGCACCGCGCAAGACCGCGGCGCAGGGCGCGGCGAAGCCGGACGCATGACGACGGGGGCGAAGCGATGACGGAGACCAAGCGGAGCGGATCGTTCGGCCAGGCGTTGCGAGCGGTGTTGTGGTCGTTCTTCGGGGTGCGCAAGCGGCGCGACCTGGAGGCCGACGCGACGCAGCTGAATCCGCTGCACGTGCTGATCGTCGCGTTGATCGCGGCCGGCATGTTCATCGGCGTGCTGATCCTGATCGTACGTGCGGTCGTGGGCTGAGGCGCGCGGCTAGCGGCTCGCGGCCACAAAGGAATGCAGTGCGCGGCGCCCCGGTGCTGCGCAAGAAATAAAGCCGGAGCGGTTTCCGGTACACAAATTGGACTGAAGTGGAGAATCAAGCATGAGCGGTCAAAACCAGACCCCGTACTATTTCGTGCCGCATCCGTCGCACCATCCGATCAGTGCGGCCATCGGCTTGCTGGTCATGCTCGGGTCGGCGGCGCTGTGGATCAACGGTCTCGACTGGGCGCCGTTTACGGCGCTGCTCGGCCTGCTGTGGTTGCTCTTCACGCTGTATCACTGGTTCGGCGACGCGATCGCCGAGTCGGAAGGCGGTCATTACGGCAAGAACGTCGACAAGTCGTACCGCTGGAGCATGAGCTGGTTCATCTTCTCCGAAGTGATGTTCTTCGGCGCCTTCTTCGGCGCGCTGTTCTATGCGCGTGAAATCGCGCTGCACCAGCTCGGCAGCCTCGACTACAAGCTGATCTGGCCGGATTTCTCCGCCGTGTGGCCGAACGAAGGCCCCGCCGCGCTCGCCGGTCACTTCAAGACGATGGGCCCGTGGCCGATCCCGACGCTGAACACGGCATTCCTGCTGTCGTCGGGCGTGACGCTGACGATCTCGCACCACGCGCTGCGTGACGATCATCGCAGGAAGGCGATCGCCTGGCTGGCCGCGACGCTCGTGTTCGGTATCTGCTTCCTGTTCCTGCAGGGCTTCGAGTACTACCACGCGTACAACGAACTGAACCTGACGCTGAACTCGGGCGTGTACGGTTCGACGTTCTTCCTGCTGACCGGCTTCCACGGTTTCCACGTGTTCCTCGGCGGCACGATGCTCGCGGTGGTGCTGGTGCGGATGATTCGCGGCCACTTCACGCCGGATCACCACTTCGCATTCGAAGGCGCCGCGTGGTACTGGCACTTCGTCGACGTCGTCTGGCTCGGCCTGTACGTCGTCGTCTACTGGCTGTAAATGGAACAACGGCCCACGCAGCGATGCGCGGGCCGTTTTCATTGGCGGGGACGGGGCAGCGGCTGGCTGCTTGCGCCCAACGCCACCCCGGCGCCGCCGCGACTCAGTCAGGCGGCGCTTTTGCTTGGTGGCGCCGCCGTGCGGCGAAATGTCACAGCGGCCACGGCGGCCGCGGCAATGAATGCATCAACGCCCGATGGGCAGCCCGGTCGAGTGAATCCAGCCCATCCAGTTCGCGAACAGGATGAACAGGAACAGCGAGACCGACAGTCCGACGCGGGTGGCGAGCGACCAGGCCATGCGTTTCGTATGGCCGCGGTCGTGCATCATGAAGTAGAGCGCCGAGCCCATGCTGGCGATGATGAGGACGAAGGCGATGGGAACGAAGATGTGCATGACACGAACCGGACGATGGCAATTCGAAAGGAAGAGGATAATTATCGCACTTCACTTTCGCGTATGCGCCTGGCGGGTGGCCCGATGAAGATTCGCTGGCTGCCTGCGCTGCTGATTCTCATCGTCGTCGCGGTCACGATCCGCCTCGGTTTCTGGCAGCGCGACCGCGCGCACCAGAAGGAAGCGCTCCAGGCGAACATCGAGCAGTACGAGCACGCGGCGCCCGTCGACGTCGGCGCGCAGCGGATTCCGCTTGCGTCGATCGAGTTCCACCGCGTGCGGGCCAAGGGCCGCTTCCTGCCGGAGCAGGCGGTGTTCCTCGACAATCGGCCGTATAACGACCAGCCGGGTTTTTACGTCGTGATGCCGTTTAAACTCACGGGCGGCGGCGTCGTGCTGGTGAACCGCGGCTGGTTGCCGCGCAACATCGCCGATCGCACGGCGATCGAGCCGTTCCCGACGCCGGACGGCGACATCGAGGTCGAAGGCATCGCGCGCGCGGACGCCTCGCGCGCGTTCGAGCTCGGCGAGGGCGGCTCGGCCGCGCACCAGAAGATCCGGCAGAACCTGGACGTCGCCGCGTATGCGAAGGAAACGGGGTTGCCGCTGCAGCCGTTCGTGATCCAGCAGACGAGCGACGACGGCGACAAGCTCGTGCGTGACTGGCCGGCGGCGACGCTCGGCGTCGAGCGCAATTACGGTTACATGTTTCAGTGGTGGGGCATGGCGGCGGCCGCGCTCGGTTTCGGCCTGTACGCCGCGCGGCGTGCGGCGAAGAAGTCGGCCGACGCGTGAATGCCATGCCCGCACGCGGCGCCCGCGCCGCGGATTCGTTTCGAGAGGTCTGATTTGTCCATGCAATCTTCCCGTCAGGGTTCGGCCGCTGCGCCGGTTTCGCCGGCGGCCCGCAAGCGCGCCCGCTGGATGCTCGTGCTGCTCGGGCTCGTGTGCGCGGCGCCGATACTCGCGTCGTACTTCACCTATTACGTGATCAAGCCGAAGGGCGGCTCGACCAACTACGGCACGCTGATCGAGCCGCAGCGGCCGATCCCGGCCGATCTGCAGGTCACCGACGAAACCGGCAAGACGGTGCCGCTGTCGTCGCTGCGCGGCGTGTGGCTGTTCGTGATGACCGATCCCAGCGCGTGCAATGACGCATGCGCCGAAAAGCTCTATTTCATGCGCCAGATCCGCGTCACGCAGGCGGGCGAGCGGCACCGGATCACGATGGTGTGGCTGCGCAGCGATGCGGGCGCGATTCCGCAGAAGGTGCTGGACGCGTACCCCGACACGCGCCGTCTGGTCGCCGATCCGGCCGCGGTTGCCGCATGGCTGCCGGTCGACGCCGGCACGAAGGACAGCGACCACATCTACTTGGTCGATCCGAACGGCAACCTGATGATGCGTTTCCCGAAGAACCCGAACCCCAGCAAGATCAAGACGGACGTCACGAAGCTGCTGAAGTGGTCGAGCATCGGTTAAGGCGAGACCACGAGGCACACATTCGATGACGTATCTACTGCAACTCGGCCTGATCGGCTTCTGCATCGCGCTGCTGCCGCTGTCGTACGTATGGGTGAAGGCCGATGACAACAAGTTCCGCAAGCTGGTGTGGATCACCACCTTCCTGACCCTCGACCTGGTGATGTTCGGCGGCTTCACGCGGCTGACCGATTCGGGCCTCGGTTGCCCGGACTGGCCCGGCTGCTACGGCACGTCGTCGCCGTTCATCGCGCATGCAGCGATCACGGCCGCGCACCAGGCGATGCCGACCGGCCCGGTCAGCATGTCGAAGGCATGGATCGAGATGATCCACCGCTATTTCGCGATGGCGATCGGCGTGCTGATCATCGCGCAGGTCGTGATCGCATGGACCGCGCGGCTGCGCCGCCGCCCGCTGCACGTGTCGCCGTGGTGGCCGACGGGCCTCTTGCTGCTGATCGTCGTGCAGGGCGTGTTCGGCGCGTGGACGGTGACGATGAAGCTGCAGCCGGTGATCGTCACGACCCATCTGCTGCTCGGCCTCACGCTGCTCGGCACGCTCGGCTGGCTCGCGGCGCGGCAGACGCCGCTGCCGTCGCATGACCCGGAGGCCGGCCGCTACCGCGCGGCCGCGCTCGCGGCGCTGGTGCTGCTGGTCGTGCAGATCGCGCTCGGCGGCTGGGTGAGCACCAATTACGCGGTGCTCGCGTGTACCGACTTCCCGACCTGCAACGGCCAGTGGATCCCGCCGATGAATTTCGCGCAGGGCTTCCATCTGTGGCGCGCGCTCGGGATGACGCAGGACGGCGACGCGATCACGCAGGACGCGCTGGTCGCGATCCACTGGACCCACCGCACGTTCGCGTTCGTCGTCGTCGCGTATCTGGCCGGGTTCGCGCTGAAGATGCGCCGATTCGCGTCGCTGCGGCGGCCCGCGAACGGCGTGCTGCTGGTCGTCCTGCTGCAGTTCCTGACGGGCCTGACCAACATCGTGCTGCAGTGGCCGCTGCCGGTCGCCGTCGCCCACAACGGCGGCGCCGCGATCCTGCTGCTGCTCGTCGTCATGTTAAACTTTCGCATCCTTTCAAGCCGCCCCGGCCGTGTCGTGCAGCCTGCGCGCGACGCCGCCCCGGCGTGACCGTCCCCATGCAAAGCACCCTTTCCCAATCGCCCGGTAGCCGGTTTTCGCAGTACATGGCGCTGACGAAGCCGCGTGTCACGCAGCTCGCCGTGTTCTGCGCGGTGATCGGCATGTTTCTCGCGACGCCGGGCATGGTGCCGTGGCATGTGCTGATCGGCGGCACGGTCGGCATCTGGCTGCTGGCCGGCGCCGCGTTCGCGATCAACTGCCTCGTCGAGCAGAAGATCGACGCGATGATGCGCCGCACCGCGTGGCGCCCGTCCGCGCGCGGCGAGATCACGACGCCGCAGATCCTGCTGTTCTCGGCCGCGCTCGGCAGCCTCGGCGCCTGGACGCTCTATACGTTCACGAATCCGCTGACGATGTGGCTGACGATCGCGACGTTCGTCGGCTATGCGGTGATCTACACGCTGCTGCTCAAGCCGATGACGCCGCAGAACATCGTGATCGGCGGCGCGTCGGGCGCGATGCCGCCGGCGCTCGGCTGGGCCGCGGTCACCGGCGCGGTGCCCGGCGATGCGTGGATCCTCGTGCTGATCATCTTCGTCTGGACGCCTCCGCATTTCTGGGTGCTCGCGCTGTATCGCCGCAAGGACTACGAAAACGCGGGCCTGCCGATGCTGCCCGTCACGCACGGCGAGAAGTTCACGCGGCTGCACATCCTGCTGTACACGGTGATCCTGTTCGCGGTCACGCTGATGCCGTTCATTTCCGGGATGAGCGGCGCCGTCTACCTGGTGAGCGCGGTGCTGCTCGGCGCGGTGTTCCTCGCGTACGCGTGGAAGATCTACCGCGACTATTCGGACGAACTCGCCCGCAAGGCCTTCCGCTACTCGATCGTCTACCTGTCGCTGCTGTTCGCCGCGCTGCTCGTCGATCACTATGCACGCCCGCTGCTCGGCGTGTAACCGCACGGTTTGAACGCAATGCTCCATTCACGGTTCGGGCGCCGCGCGCGCCAAGGCTGGATGCTCGCGTGCGCATTCGCGGCAGCCATGCTGCTCGCCGGCTGCGACAACGCGCCGAAATTCCAGAATCTCGACATCACCGGCAACACGCAGTTCGGCTCCGATTTCTCGCTGCCCGATACCACCGGCAAGGTGCGTACGCTCGCCGACTTCAAGGGCCGTGCCGTCGTGATGTTTTTCGGCTACACGCACTGCCCGGACGTGTGCCCGACGACGATGGCCGAACTGTCGGAAGCGCTGAAGCAGCTCGGGCCCGATGCCGCGAAGCGCGTGCAGGTGCTGTTCGTCACCGTCGATCCGGAGCGCGACACGCCGGCGCTGCTCGGCCAGTACGTGCCGGCGTTCGATCCGTCGTTCATCGGCCTGCGGCCGGCCGACGAAGCGGCGCTCAAGAAGGTCACGAAGGATTTCCGCGTGTACTACGCGAAGGTGCCCGGCAAGACGCCCGGCAGCTACACGATGGATCACACCGCCGCGAGCTACGTGTTCGATCGCGACGGCAAGCTGCGCCTGTTCGTGCGCGACGGCCAGGGCCCCGGCCCGTGGGTCCACGACCTGAAGCTGCTGGTCGACTGAGCGGCGTGCGCCGCATGATCGCCCGGGCGCTCGCCCGGCGATACGCGTGACGGCCGCGACGCGCCGTCACGCATTGTCCTGCTTCCCCTCGATTTGCCATGCGCGTGCATGCGCGCTCGCGTTACGGCAGCGCCGGCACGTTGAAGCCCTGCGCGGCACGCGTGATCCTGAATTCGGTGACCCGATACGTCGCGAGCCCTTCGGTCACGAACGGATCGGTGTCGAGGATCGCGTCCAGTTCGTCGCGGTCGATGCGGGCCGCGAGGATCACGCCGCCCTCGCGCGGCACCTTCGGCCCCGCCGCGATGAAGATGCCACGCTCGAACAGCGGCTGCAAATAGGCACGGTGGCGTTCGAGCGCATCGTCGATGTGTTCGAGCGACGCGTTGTAATGGATGTCGATGACGTACATGGATGGCCCTGGAATGTCGCCGGCACATGGCGCGCCGGCCAGCCGGTCTTTGTAGCACAGCGGCCGTGCCGTGTCGTGCCGGCCGTCGTGCGGCACAAGACGCGTGTATTCAAGTTGTAATTCTCGATGCCGTAATTACGGGGGCAACCGTTTGCGCGCGACCGGCCGTTCGCGCGCGACGCGGGCATGGATTTCGACAACAAGGCACGCAGATGAGCAGAATGAGTTTGAACCGCAAGCTGTGGCTCGCGCTTGCGCTGGTATGGATCGGTCTACTCGGCGTCGGCGCATGGAGCGCGTACGAGACGCGCGCGACGATGCTCGCCGAACGCAAGGAAGGCATCGCCAACCTCGTCGACTCGGCCGCCGGTATCGTGAAGGCGTATTACGCGCTCGCGCAGGGCGGCACGCTGCCCGAGGCCGACGCGAAGCGCGACGCGCTCGCGAGCCTGGCCGCGATGCGCTACGGCGATTCGGGTTACGTGTTCGTGATGGATTCGAAACCCGTCGTGCTGATGCACCCGACGCTGCCGAAGCTGGTCGGCACGCAGGTCGGCGACTATCTCGATCCGGACGGCAAGCCGCTGTTCGTCGCCATCCTGAACGCCGCGAAGGCGACCGGCAGCGGCTTCGCCGAGTATCGCGGGCGGTTGCCGCACAGCGAGACCGCGGTGCCGAAGATCAGCTACGTCACGCGCTTCGCGCCGTGGGACTGGAACATCTCGAGCGGCGTATTCCTGAAGGACATCGATACCCTCTACTACCGGACGCTGTTCGGGCACCTCGCGGTTGTGCTCGTGATCGGCTTCGTGATCAGCGCGGCGATGCTCGTGATCATCCGCAACGTGCGCGGCAGCCTCGGCGGCGAGCCGGACGAAGCGGCGTCGCTGGCGACCCGCATCGCGCAGGGCGACCTGACGCGGCCGGTGGCGGTGCGCGCGGGCGACAGCACCAGCATGATGGCGGCGATGCGCGACATGCAGGCGCGCCTGCAGGCGACGATCGGCGGGATCCGCCAGTCGGCCGAGTCGATCGCGTCGGCGAGCCGCGAGATCGCATCCGGCAACGACGACCTGTCGCAGCGCACCGAGGAGCAGGCCGCGTCGCTCGAGGAAACGGCCGCGAGCATGGAGCAGCTGACCGCAACCGTGAAGCAGAACGCCGACAATGCTCGGCAGGCGAGCGGGCTCGCGAACAACGCATCGGAGATCGCGCGGGCGGGCAACGACGTCGTGAACCGCGTGATCGGCACGATGGGCGAGATCGACGACAGCTCGCGCAAGATCGCCGACATCATCGGCGTGATCGAGGGCATTGCGTTCCAGACCAACATCCTCGCGCTGAACGCGGCGGTCGAGGCCGCGCGGGCCGGCGAGCAGGGTCGCGGCTTCGCGGTGGTCGCGGGCGAGGTGCGTTCGCTCGCGCAGCGCAGCGCGACGGCCGCGAAGGAAATCCGCGCGCTGATCGTCGATTCGGTCGAGCGCGTGCGCAACGGCTCGACGCTGGTCGGCCAGGCCGGCACGACGATGGGCGAGATCCTGCAGGCGGTCGCGCGCGTGACCGACATCATGGGCGAGATCGCGGCCGCGTCCGAGGAGCAGGCGAGCGGCATCACGCAGGTCGGGCGTGCGGTCACCCAGATGGACCAGGTCACGCAGCAGAACGCGGCGCTCGTCGAGGAGGCTGCGGCGGCTGCCGCGTCGCTGCAGGAGCAGGCCGGGCGACTGCGCGGCGCAGTCGGCGCATTCCAGGTCGACGATGCAGGCGGCCTTCGCTGAAATGCAACTAACGGCCTAGTCGTTCATCCTCGTCGAGCACCATCGCGGGGCATACCCATATGAGCGGGATGTATTTCACTTCCGGCCGATCCTGTGACACCATTTGCCCCTTCCTGCGAGTCGGGGCATACCCGTATCGCGCCCCTATTTCAGTTAGCAAGAAAGCGAGAAACAGATGAAGCGTCGCAGTCTCCTGAAGGTATTTTCCGTGCTGGCCACCGGTGCCGCGCTGACGCTGTCGGCGGGCGCGCACGCCGAAGACAAGGTCATCAAGGTCGGCACGGTGGCCGGCCCGGATTCGGAAGTGTGGCAGGTCGTGCAGAAGGTCGCGAAGGAGAAGGAAGGCCTGAACGTGAAGGTCATCGAGTTCAACGACTACGTGCAGCCGAACGCGGCGCTCGATGCGGGCGACCTCGACGCGAACAGCTTCCAGCACCAGCCCTACCTCGACAGCCAGGTGAAGCAGCGGGGCTACAAGCTGGTCACCGCGGGCCTGACCTACATCTCGCCGATGGGCGTGTACTCGAAGAAGTTCAAGTCGCTGAAGGACCTGCCGCAAGGCGCGAAGCTCGCGGTGCCGAACGATCCGTCGAACGAGAACCGCGCGCTGCTGCTGCTGCAGACGCAAGGCGTGATCAAGCTGAAGGCCGGCGCCGGCACGGGCGGCAACAACGCGACGGTGCTCGACATCGCCGAGAACCCGAAGAAGCTGAAGATCTCCGAGCTCGACGCCGCACAACTGCCGCGCGTGCTGTCGGACGTCGACGCCGCCGTGGTCAACACGAACTACGCGCTCGCCGCGAACCTGCAGCCGACCAAGGACGCGATCGCGCTCGAATCGCTGACGAGCCCGTACGCGAACGTGATCGCCGTGCGCGCGAAGGACAAGGACCAGCCGTGGGTGAAGAAGCTGGTCAAGGCGTACCAGTCGCCGGAAGTGAAGGAATTCATCAAGAAGCAGTTCAAGGGCTCGATGGTCGCGTCGTTCTGAACGCCGCATACCAGTCGGACCGTTGAAACGAAAGGGCCTGCATCGCGCAGGCCCTTTTTTCATTGGCGCGGTCGCCACGCAACGGTGCGACGGCGCCCGGCGTTCGGCGCCGGCTCACATCTCGCCGCGCCGCGAGCAGATCGACATGATCTGCTGGATCGCGTAGTTGTCGCGCACGCCCGGCAGCGACTGCACGACGCACTCGTGAAAGCGTCGCTCGCGCGGCAGCAGCATCGCGTTGTTGCGGTATAGCGCGTCACACGAGCGCTGGATCAGCTGGGCCGCCGCGCCGTTGCGGCTCTCGCGCAGCGCATTGAGCATGCAGTCGTCGTATTGCGCATAGCCGTCGGTCAGCGCGAATGCCGCGCCCGGCAGCGCCAGTGCGACGGCCGCGCATGCGATCGCACGGATTCCCCGGTTCATGTGCCCTCCGATGGTGTAGATCGGGTCGGCGGACAGCATAACGTAAAGCGGCAAGGGCGGCTGGCGCGTTGCGCCGATGGTGGCGCATGTCGCTGGCCCGCCGAATGTGTCTTTCCCGGCGCAGCGGCGCGCAAGAGGCGCCGACTCTCGTCGCAGCCATTTCGTCGGTGCGAAAGAAGGACTGAAGTGGAATATCGCGCGCCGATCGAAGAAAAATAAAGTTATTTAAAGAATTTTCAGATGGCGAGGCGATATATCGACATGCCATCGTCATGTGTCTGGCGGGCGCGATTGCGCTTCCATGCTGCCTTTCCCGTGCCGCCGGCTTCAAGCCGGATGGTTGTTTATTGGTATGAACAATGACGCATCTTGGTAAACCTAGTTTAGTACTTGTCCTATTATTTTGAGCCCCGCTTTCATGTTTTGTCAGATAGTGCGCCGTCATGGAAAAATAAATAATGAGACATGAACCGCGCCCCGTCAATTTAAATACAAGCTTCGGAAATGATGAATGCGCGTTTCATATCGTCAATAACCGTTTTTGAGATCAACATAATGAAACTCGCAACTAGCACCAAAGTCATTTCGACACTGCTGGCCGTGGCTGGCCTGGGTCTGATGTCGACCGCCCACGCGGCAGACGGCACGATCACGTTTACCGGCAACGTGACCGCGGCAACCTGCAAGATCGACGGTGCCGCAGCAGGCACCACGTCGAACAAGGCAGTGGCCCTGCCGACGGTCAGTACCGGCGCGCTGAACGCGGCCGGCTCGGTAGCTGGCCGCACCGCCTTCGGTTTCAAGCTGACGGGTTGCGCGGTGGACACCGCGGAGTCCAAGGGCAACCCCACCAAGGTCCAGGTTACGTTCGAGAACGCCACGAACGTGACGGCCGACGGCAAGCTGTCGCTCGACAAGGGCACGGCCGAAGCGCCCGCGGCGACGAACGTCGTGCTGCAGATCCTCAACGACCAGCAGAACGTGATCAAGGTCGGCGCGAACGCACCGGACCAGAACTCGCAGGTCGTCTCGATCGGCTCGGACGGTTCCGCCCAACTGAACTTCTTTGCCGAGTACCTGGCGACGGGCGCGGCAGTCGGCGGTTCGGCGAATTCGAAGGTTCAGTACACGGTCGCCTACGAGTAAGTCTTGCGCTTACCCGAAGGCCCGCCAGCCGGCGGGCCTGGCGGCGGGCTTCGCACGCCGCCGCTCCGAACCGCCAGTCGGCCACAACGATTAGAAATCCGCCCGAGTCATCATGAATGCCATCATCAAATCGCTGCAGGCCATCGCACTGGCCACCGTCCTGATCGCTTCGCAAGCCAGCGCGAGCGTCGTGATTTCCGCGACCCGCGTCATCTTTCCGGGCGGCGAGCGCGAGGTGACGATCAAGCTGTCGAACGAAGGTTCGGCGCCGGCGTTGGTCCAGGCCTGGATCGACAAGGGCGACGCGAACGCATCGCCTGACACCATCGACGCGCCGTTCGTGCTCACGCCCGCGATGTTCCGCCTGGAGCCGAACAAGGGGCAAACCCTGCGGTTGATGTATACGAACGAGCCGCTTCCCGCCGACAAGGAATCGCTTTTCTGGCTCAACGTGCTGGAAATTCCGCCGAAGGTTGCGGCAAGCGACGCTCACAACCAGCTTCAGGTCGCGTTCCGGACGCGCATCAAGATCATGTTTCGCCCGCAAGGTCTGCCGGGCAAGGCACACGACGCGCCGGCGCAGATTCGCTGGCAGATCGAGCGCGGCCAGGCGGGCCGCTATACGTTGAAGGCGACCAACCCGACGCCTTACGTCGTCAATATCGGCAGCGTCCAGCTCCAATCGGGCGCACATCAATACGACGCCGGTGCGGGCTATATCCTGCCCGGCGGCACGCACGAATTTCCCGTTGCGGATCTCAAGGCCTCGCCGGCGCCGGACGCGAAAGTCCGGTTCGGCAGTATCAACGACTGGGGTGCGTCGACCAACAACGAGCTACCCGTTGCGATGCGGTAGTGCCGGTCGGGCTGCGGCCTGCCAGGGCCGTTGGCCAGCCGGCTGACGCGGCATTCACGTCCACGTACGTGCGCCGATTCAACGGCAGCCTGCGTCGATTCAACGTCAGATTTCACCTCCGGATCGACACCGCTTGCCGCGTGTGCCGAGCGGTAGCGCCAATGCTCTCGCATTCGAATCCAGTTCACCATCAATAGGAATCCTGCGGAATGACCCCGTCGATCCGACATCCTCGCCCGGACGTAACCTGCCTGCCTCGGCTCAAACCGATGTGCATGCTGGTGCTGTCCTGCCTCGCCGCGTGGTCGGCTGACGGCCGCGCGGACGCCGGCAATTCCGCGCCTGCCGATTCGATGACGATGCAGGTCGCGCAGGTCGACCTCGCGCAGACGCAGTTCGCGCAGGTTCAGTTCGACCCGGATTTCGTGAACAATGGCAACGGCCGTGCGATCGACATCAAGCACTTCGAGCGCGGCAACTTCACCGCGCCGGGCACGTATGGCGTCGACCTCGTCGTCGGCCAGGACTGGGTAGGTCGTTACGACATCGCGTTCAAGGTCGCGCCGGACACGCCGGAAGCCCAACCCTGCTTCGACGAGAAGGTCTTGCGCCGTATCGGCGTCGACTTCGCCAGGGTGTCGGCGGAAATCGCGGAGGCGATCACGGTGAGGGGCGAATGTCGGCGTATCGGCCAGATCGTGCCCGAGGCCAGCGCGTCGTTCGACTTCGGCGAACAGCGCCTGACGCTCAGCATCCCGCAGGCGTCGCTGGTGCGCCGCGCGCGCGGCTACGTCAGCCCCGATCAATGGAGCGACGGCGTACCCGTCGGCATGCTCGACTACAACCTGAACGTCTACAGCGCGAAGGTCAAGGGCAGCAGCGCGGACACGCAGGGCTATCTCGGGCTGAACGGCGGCGTCAACGTCGGCAACTGGCATTTCCGCCACAACGGTTCGTACTCGTGGTCCGAGCGCGGCGGTGGCCACTATGAGGATATCGCGACCTACCTGCAGCGGGATCTGCCGGCGCTGTCGTCGCAGCTCGTGATCGGCGAGACGTTCACGTCCGGCGAGTTGTTCGATTCGACGCAGTTCCGTGGGGTGCGGCTGTCGAGCGACGACCGGATGCTGCCCGACTCGCTGCGCGGTTATGCGCCGGTCGTGCGCGGCGTCGCGAACTCGAACGCCAAGGTGACGATTCGCCAGAACGGCGTGACGCTGTACGAAACGACCGTTTCGCCAGGGCCGTTCGAGATCAGTGACCTGTATCCGACCGGCTATGGCGGCGACCTGCACGTGTCCGTCACCGAGGCGGATGGGTCGGTGCACACGTTTTCCGTGCCCTATGCGTCGGTCCCGCTGTCGCTGCGTCCCGGCATTCAGCGCTACAGCTTCGTCGCGGGTGCGCTGCGCAGCCAGCAGAACACCAGCAACCCGCTGTTCGCGCAGCTCACCTACCAGCGCGGCCTGACGAACCTGCTGACCGCGTATGGCGGCCTCACGGTCGCGGCGGGCTACGCGTCGGCCATGGCGGGCGGCGCGTTCAATACGCGATTCGGCGCGGTCGGCGTCGACTTCACGCAGGCCACCACGTCGATTCCCGGCGTGAAACGCTTCAGCGGCTCGAGCCTGCGGGTCAGCTATTCGAAGTCCGTCGCACCGACCGGCACCGACGTGTCGATCGCCGCGTATCGCTATTCGACGAACGGCTATTTCAACCTCAACGACGCGATGAGCGCGCGCGATGCGGTCCGCATGGGCTATTCCGTGGATACCGTCGGGCGGCAGCGCAATCGCGCGTCGCTGATGGTCAGTCAGCGTCTCGGCGAGAAGGGCGGGCAGCTGAGCGTGACCGCGTCGGCGTCGAACTACTGGAATCGCGCGGGCTCGGACGTCAACTACTCCGTCGGGTACAACAACTCGTTCAGGAACGTGTCGTACAGCCTGTCGGCGACACGCCAGCGCGGTCAGGGCAACCAGGCGAGCACGCTGTACTACGCGAGCGTGTCGATTCCGCTCGGCAAGTCCAGTCCGATGATGCTGACGGGCAACGTGACGCGCGATACGGAAGGCCGCACACAGCTGCAATCGATGCTGTCGGGCTCGCTCGGCGTGGACAACGACCTGTCGTACAGCGTCGCCGCGAACCACACGAACGGGCAGGGCAACGCGAGCACCGACGGCAGCGGCAGCCTCACGTACCGTGCGCGCTTCGCCGAACTCAATCTCAGCGCCGGCGGCAGTTCGACCTATCAGCAGGGCTCGATCGGCATTCGCGGCGCGGTGGTCGCCCACCCGGGCGGCATCACGCTGTCGCAGCCGCTGTCGGAAACCTTCGGCATCATCGAGGCGAAAGGCGCGGAAGGCGCGCGCGTCACGAACGCGTCCGGCGCACGGGTCGACAGCCGCGGCTATGCGATCGTGCCTTACCTCACGCCGTACAACATGAATACCGTCGAGCTCGACCCGAAGGGTATCTCGATGGACGTCGAATTGAAGGAAACCAGTCAGCAGGTCGCGCCGCGCGCCGGCGCCGTACCGCTGCTCAAGTTCGACACCGACACCGGGCGCGCGGCCGTGATCCAGGCGACTCGGTCCGACGGCACGCCGCTGCCGTTCGGTGCGGCGGTCAGCGACGAAACGGGCAAGAGCCTCGGTGTCGTCGGGCAGGCGAGCAGGATCTTCGCACGCGGCCTGAAGGACAAGGGCGAACTCACGGTGAAGTGGGGCGACGACGGCGTGTCGGGCTGCCGCATCGCGTATGACCTGCCGGTCCGGCAAGGGCGCAACAAGGCCCGGGCCTTCGAGCAGTTCAAGGGTGTTTGTGCGGCGAAGACGAGCGCGGCGCTTTGATGCCGTCGAGACGCGCCGCTATCCATTGATCGGACCGGGCCGGCTTCATGGCTCGCCGGAAGTCGATGCACCGGCAGTTGGTCAAAACCAGACAGGAACGTATATGAAGTGGACAAATGCAGGCGCCGACGGCGCCACGCGACGGTCGTCGAGGCGTGCCACGGCGGCGGCGAGGTTTGCGCGCCTTTTGATGCTGTGCCCGCTGCTCTGGTCCGGGTATGCCTTTGCCACTTGCGAACTGAGCAGCCATGCGTCAAGCATTTCGCCGTCACTCCCGGCTACGCTCAGCGTGGCACAGGACGGAACGCTTCTCGGCACTCAATTTCCATCGTCCACGATTGGGCTAGCGCTGGTTGCACGGGTCTCCAACAGCGTAGGTACAGCATGCATGTATGACGAGTACGTCGTCAGCCCGGCCGGTGTGCTCATCCCGAATGTGACATACAAAACGAGCACCGGCGCAGTCGCTGCCGTTTTCGAATCGGGAATACCTGGCGTGGGATACGCAGTGGAGGTTGCGGACTATTCAGGCGGGGCATGGGTTGCGATCGGCGCGGACGCTACGTCGGTACCGATCCCTCCAATCGATAAAAGCCTGCTGAACGCAAAGGTGACGTATGTTTCTGTCGGGCCTCTCGCGACGGGCTCCTATACATCCAGAAGGCAGGTGCTCTTCAATTTCCGCTTGAAGTACAAGGGGAATTTGCTGCCGGGCAGCAGTGCGTCGACGCCGCTGAGCGCGGCGAACATGAGCGTCACGGCCAGAACGTGCAAGATCACGTCCGGCACGTCCAGAACGGTGACGCTGCCTAGCCTCTATTCCGGCAGCCTGAAAGCGGTCGGCGATGTCGCTACGGCGAAGTCGGCGCCATTCTCGTTCGATCTGCGGTGCGATGCGGACCTGAGCATTTACGCGACCCTGAGCGACGTGACGAATCCCGCGAATACGAGCAACGTGCTGAGCCTTGGCCGTGGGTCGGGGGCTTCGGGCATCGGGATTCAGATCCTGAAAAAAGGGTCCGATACGCCGTTGCGTTTTGGTCCCGACTCGTCGGCCAGGGGCAATACGAACCAGTGGCTGGTCGGACGCTCCACCACGGCCAACACGATGATCCAGGTGCCGTTCGAGGCGAGATATGTCAAGACGGCCGAGAAGATTACGCCGGGCATCGTGGAAGCACTCGGCACGATCACGTTCTCTTATCAGTAGCGCGGAATCGGTCGCCTCGGCACGCCGAGCCGGTTGGCTGGTCGGCTCGGCCCACCCAGCCGACCAGCCCGGTTGCGCGATTCGGTTCGCATGCGCCGCAGCGACGCCTGGCGCGGGGCGGGCGTCCGGGCCGTGTGCGCCGGTGATGCCGGGGGCGACGCGCCGTCATATGTCGGACCCGTCGGCTTGTTACCGGTCTTTCGTCTGATTAAATACCGGTTTCGTACCAGTACTGTGCGGCGTGGACGCATTGCCATATACTGTATATCCATACAGGCGCGACCTGCAAAGTCGCTATCACAACTGTCTCGCCAATAGCAATTGGACGGGACCTGCTGTTCTGCCAGCAGTAGCCTACTCGATCGTGCGTCGCTGGTAACGGCGGGGTGCGGAGCATCGAGGACAACGACTGGGGCCGCAAGGCCTAGCCCGAGCCGCGAGGCGAAGGCGACACCTGCAAGCATCGACGCGGGAGCCGGAAGGGCTCGGGTGGCACGGTTAACGGAAGTGAATTCTCGCAAGCGTCGTGATTACAGTCCAGCCAAAGATGCTGACAGGCTGAGGGCAAAAGCTACGCGACCGGGTGCATTCAGTCTGTGGTGAATGCACGCAGACCACGGTGTCGCCGGCGTAAAGAGGAAACCGTCGTCATCCCGTTGCGACAGCGGAACAGGGTAAGCCCATCTCGTCGCCCCCAGGGGCAGGCCAACCGCGAGGGAGGCTGCGGGCGGAGCGGGTAAAGGAGGTTGGAGAAAGCGAACGCCAGGCCGTAATGGCCGGGATACGAGCTGAAACATCGCTCGACACGAAAGTGGGCAGACTTCCAACTGGTCTCTCATCACGAGATAACTTGCGTAATCTTTGAAGGCGAGAAAGCAAATGAACGGGCTGTCAACGTGTGCACTGGCCGACCAAGGTACGTCGTGGCACAGCATCGACTGGGACGCGGCCCACGCCATGGTCAAAAGAATGCAAGCGCGTATCGTGAAGGCGACACAGGCCGGTCGCTGGAACAGGGTCAAGGCTCTGCAACGGCTACTGACCACCTCGTTCTACGGCAAAGCGTTAGCCGTTAAACGAGTGACGGAAAACCAAGGCAAACGTACACCGGGCGTTGACAAAGTGCTTTGGTCGACCCCGGATGCCAAATACATGGCAATAGGCTCGCTGACGCGGTGTGGGTATCAACCGCTGCCGCTGAAGCGTATCTATATACCCAAGAGTACCGGCAAGCTGCGCCCGCTGAGCATCCCCACGATGCGAGATCGGGCGATGCAGGCCCTTCACCTGCTCGCCCTCGACCCCGTATCCGAAACGATCTCTGATGGACAATCCTATGGATTCCGAAAAGAGCGATCTACCCATGACGCGATAGCGCAATGCTTCATGAACGCCCGATACCACGGCAACCCAAAAGACCGGGGCGCACGGGTCTCGGCGCAGTGGATTCTCGAAGCGGACATCCGCGGCTGCTTCGACAACATCGACCATGCGTGGCTCTTAAAGCACGTGCCGACGGACAAGGCCGTGTTGGCGAAATGGCTGAGGGCCGGTTACTTGAAGGACGGTGTATTCGCGAGGACGACCGAAGGGACGCCACAGGGCGGCATCATCAGCCCTGTGCTCGCCAACTTTGCGCTGAACGGGCTGGACAAGGTTTTATCGTCCGTTTTCAAATATCCGTCACATCGCGTAGCTCACAAGGTCAATCTCGTGCGATACGCCGACGACTTCGTCATCACTGGAGTGAGTCGGGAAGTGTTGCAGGACACAGTCACCCCGGCAGTCACCACGTTTCTTGCATCTCGAGGACTGGAACTCGCCCCGGAGAAGACGAAGATCACCCACCTGACGGAAGGCTATGATTTCCTTGGCCAGAACGTCCGGCGATACGGCAAGAAACTGCTTATCAAGCCGGCGCGGAAGAACGTGCAGTCCTTCCTGCAAAAGGTTCGAGACATCATCCGAAGGCTAAGACCAGCACCGCAGGACGTGCTGATCGACGCCCTCAATCCTGTGATCACCGGCTGGGCAATGTACCACCGTCACGTCGTTGCACAGGAAGCCTTCACCCGCGTGGACAGCCATATCTGGTACGCAATATGGCAATGGGCCAAGCGACGCCATCCCAAGAAGCCTGCGGAATGGGTGCGGCAACGTTACTTTCATCGGATTGGGCTAAGGCAATGGGTATTTGCCGTCGCCACTGATCATGTGGACGATAACGGACGCCCTATCCTCCGGTCTCTCCGGACAGCGGCGAGTACACCCATCGAACGACATCCGAAAGTCCAATCGGACGCCAATCCCTACGATCGTGAGTGGTACACCTACTTTGCGCAGCGCGCTGCGATTCGAAGTCGGATCTCCCGGGCACGTCGCAAGGGCAACGGCCGCAGCTAGTCTGCACGCTGCCATGAAGCAGGTACATAGGCCGGTCGGTACGTGGTGCCGCCGGGTTGGTTTAATCACTGGCCTTATAGAGGCTTGAGCCGTATGCGGGGAAACTCGCACGTACGGTTCTTAGGGGGCGGCGGCGCAGCAATGCGTCGCTGCTACCCGACT
>NZ_JBQEON010000036.1:0-68969 GCF_052045245.1 Burkholderia sp. 22313 | reverse complement strand
ACCCACGACCCCTTGGTTCGTAGCCAAGTACTCTATCCAACTGAGCTACAGCCGCACGCAGAAGCGGAAGTATAGCAGAGTCGTATAAAAAGGGAAGCCTTATTCGCAAAATATGTCACCCGATCTGGCGCGGCCGCGTTCGTGTACCCTTGAAGCATCAGTCATCCATGTGTTGAATCCGCATCATGAACAAGGCGTTTGTCAAAGAGTCGGACGGCGACGACGACGATCTCGACCCGAGTCAACCCGCGATTCCGGCGGGCACGAAGAACTACATCACGCCAGCCGGTCACAAGCGGCTCAGGGACGAGCTCCTGAGCCTGATCGACGTCGAGCGTCCCGAGGTCGTGAAGCTGGTGTCGTGGGCCGCGTCGAATGGCGACCGGTCGGAGAACGGCGACTACATCTACGGCAAGCGGCGGCTGCGCGAAATCGACCGCCGCATTCGCTTCCTGACGAAGCGGCTCGATCTCGCCGAAGTCGTCGACGCGAGCCGGCAGGAGAATGTCGACCAGGTGTTCTTCGGCGCGACCGTCGATTACGCGACGCCGGACGGCGAGGATCACACCATCACGATCGTCGGGATCGACGAGGTCGATCTCGATCGCGGCTGCGTCAGCTGGATCTCGCCGGTCGCGCGTGCGCTCATCAAGGCGAAGATCGGCGATACCGTCACGCTGATGACGCCGGCCGGTCCGCAGCCGATCGACGTGCTCGACGTCCGCTATCCGGCATCGGGCAGCGCGTGAGCGTGTAGCGCTGCATCCGTGCCGCGTGTCGCCGAAACGAACGAGCGCCCCGGGCGGGGCGCTTCGTCATGATGGCCGGGCCGCGGATCGATCAGAAGCGGCTCAGAAGCTGCTCAGAAGCGGTGGCGCATACCGGCCGTGACGGCGATCTGCTTGTTCGTCGACGATGCGGTACCGAGCCCGTTGATGTTCGCGCCGATCGCGAGGCCGTCGGAATTGACCCGCTGATATTCGCCCTGCAGGTAGAGGTCGGTGCGCTTCGACAGCGCATAGTCGGCCTGCAGGTTGAACTGGTGCCAGCTTGGCGTCTGGCCGTCGAGGCGGCCGTCGGTGTAGGTGTACGAGCCGGCGAGCGAGAACGCCGGCGTCAGCGCATAGCGGCCGTTCACTTCGTAATTGTTGAAGCGCGTGCCGCCGGTGAGCGGGATGCCGCTCGATACGCCGGACTGCCCGGCGCTGATACCGGCCGAATCGGTCAGGCGCGTTTGCGTGAACACGAAGCCGGCCGTCGCGGGCCCGAACGCATAGTTGAGGCCTGCGCCCCAGGTACGCTGACGGCTGGCCGCGAATGTCCAGTCGCCGGCTACCGCGCCGGGGTCGCTGGCCGCGAGCGCGAGCGAGTTGATGTTGTTGTTCAACTGCATGTACGCCGCCGCGACGTTGAAGCCCATGTAGCTGTAAGTCGCGCCGACGCTGTACGCGCGGTTGTTCGAGAAATCGCTGGAATTCGAGAAGCCGTACAGCGCACCGAACTTCAGGCCGCCGTAGTTGGCGCTCTGATACTTGACCGAGTTGTTGATCCGGAACGAGTTGTTCAGGTTGTCGTTGTCGAACGGATGGGCGAACTGCGTGCCGCCGTACTGGGTGCCGGTGAGCGACAGCGGGCCGAGAAAGTCGACGACGCTGTCGTACTGGCGGCCGAGCGTGAGCGAGCCGTAGCTGTCATGCGCGAGCCCGACGAACGCCTGGCGGCCGAACTCGCGGCCGTTCTGCTTCAGTGAGCCGTTGTTGATCCCGAAGCCGTTTTCCAGCGTGAAGATCGCTTTCAGTCCGCCGCCGAGATCCTCGGTGCCCCTCAGGCCCCAACGGCTGCCGTTGATCGAGCCGCTCGTCTCCTGCCACGCGCTGTGACCGCCCTGGTTGTTGGTGTAGGTGATGCCGGCGTCGATCAGGCCGTACAGCGTGACGCTGCTTTGCGCATGGGCGGCGGTCGCGGCCACGCCCGCCAATGCGGTGACGATCAGGGTCTTTTTCATGATCTGTCTCCAAACAGGATGATGTCGATCGAACCTGCTGCGGGCATCGGCGGCGTCGCGGGTCGGCGACGCCGTGCGCGTGGGGCGCGGCGCCCTCGTCGGAAATTCATTTGCAGTGTACGGATCGCACCGGGTTCGGAAGAAAACTGCTTCCAGCAATACTGTATTTTGAATCGCGCAAAAATGAGCGCGTGCGCCGACAGCCGCGGCCATCAAGACTTTGCGGCAACGCAGCAGGCGGAAAGGGTAATCAGGACTGCGGAATGGGCGTTGCGCGATCGCGACAGCCGATCAGTGCCGGGTACCGACGGGCCTAGCGCGATTATTGACACATCGGCAATAGAGGTTTGTGTGGGGCATGGATAATGAAAGGATGTTCTCTCGCTATACTGCGATCTCTGCTTTCCGAAGCAGACTTTTTCGTTGACGGAAAAGATCTCCAAACCTTTGTCGGCGCGACTTCCCAGTCGCGCTTTTTTTTTGCTCCCGCCGTCCCGATCCTTCCCGATTCCCTATTGCGCGTACGAGCGCCGCTTGCGCTTGCCTGTCGGCTGCGTATCGTCGGTTTCGGCCGGCGGCGGCGTGTACGTCCAGTCTTCCATCACGTAGTGACGAGCATCCAGCGGTGACGCCAGCAGGTTCTGCCAATGATCGCCGTGCCAGGTCGGGTCGAACTCGGTGTCGCACGGCGCTTCGCGGGACTCGGCCAGCGCGCGGGACTTGCGGCGTACGCGTGCGAGCCGGCTCGCGAAGCGCTTGATTCCGTCCAGCCACATGACCTTCTCCTTCCATTGCCTTGCAGCAGCATCGCAATGTCCCCGGTTTTTCGCAACCCGGAAAAAACCCGAGGATTTTACCGACTCGATTCGTCGTCGGTAGGTTTTTCGCGATTTCGATTATTGGCGATCCGGTCCCGGTAAGATTGACAGGTTTTTGATGCGGTTCATTTAATAAAAGACGATGGTGTACCGATTCCCGTGATATTGACGTTTTTTTGATAAAGAATGCGCCAAAAATTCCCTTGACGCACCCGGATTGTCCAATTTATAAAGTCAGCACCCCGTCCCCGGGCGGAGCGCTGGGGGATTGTCGGCGCACCGTTGCGGGGTTTCGGGAAGCGGCTATAAACAGTAGCTTTTTTGATCTAAACGAGTGGGGAACGAAGGTATGGATACCGGTATCGTAAAATGGTTTAACGATGCTAAAGGTTTCGGTTTTATTACGTCAGACAATGGCGGCGAAGATTTGTTTGCGCACTTTTCCGAAATCCGGATGGACGGCTTCAAAACGCTGAAGGAAAACCAGCGTGTTTCCTTTGACGTGAAAGTCGGGCCGAAAGGCAAGCAGGCAGCGAATATCCAGGCGGTCTGACGCGCCACGCATTGCCGATCACATCCGGCCCCCGCAGCGCGGGGGCTTTTTGCTTTTCGGGGCACAAAAGCCGGCGGCCGGCGAATCGATTCCGGATCGGGCTGGTCGTGAGCACGGATGCCGGTGCATACTCACGGAAGCATCGTTTTCCTGTCTTTTCATGCCCGAATCCCGTCCGTCCGATCCCGCCAGCGAACAGCCGCTCGTCTTCGTCGACCTTGAAACCACCGGGGGCTCGTCCGCCGAGCACCGCATCACCGAAATCGGCGTGGTCGAAATCGGCCCGCTCGGCGTGTCCACATGGACGACGCTGGTCAACCCGGGGCAGGCGATTCCGCCGTTCATCCAGCAACTGACGGGTATCTCGGACGAGATGGTGCGCGACGCGCCGTCGTTCGCGTCGCTTGCGCCCGCGCTGTTCGAGCGGCTCGACGGCAAGCTGTTCGTCGCGCACAACGCGAGCTTCGACCGCGGCTTCCTGCGTGCGGAGTTCGAGCGCGCCGGCATCGCGTTCAATCCGGACGTGCTGTGCACGGTACGGCTGTCGCGCGCGCTGTTTCCGCGCGAGCCGCGACATGGCCTCGATGCGCTGATCGAGCGGCATGGCCTGGTGCCCGCCGCCCGGCACCGCGCGCTCGCGGATGCCGATCTCCTCTGGCAGTTCTGGCGGCAACTGCACGAGATCGTGCCGCTCGAGCGCTTGCGCGACCAGATCGCGCGCACGACACGCCATTTCCGCCTGGGAGGCGACCTGACCGAAGCATGGCTCGACACCGCGCCGGCCGGATGCGGCGCGTACGCGCTGTTTGGGGAGGGCGACGAGGCGCTGTACGTCGGACGCAGCGTCCGCGTGCGGCAGCGCTTGCGTGCGCTGCTGACCGGCGAGCGGCGCTCGTCGAAGGAAATGCGTATCGCGCAGCAGGTGCGGCGTGTCGAATGGCGGGAGACCGGCAACGAGCTGGGCGCGATGCTCGCCGAAGCGCAGTGGATTACGCGTCTGCGTCCGTCATACAACCGGCGTCCCACGGCCAATACGGCCCGGACGGGCAATGCGCCCTGGCCGTTCGACGGTGCAGTCGCGTTTGAGGCGAGCGGTGAGGGCCGTCTGTTTCACGTGATCGACGGGTGGCGCTACCTCGGTGCGGCCGAATCGCTCGACGCGGCCGCGCGACTCGCGGCCGACGGCCCGGACGGCGCGTTCGAACCCCATACCCATCGCTTGCTGCAGACCCATCTCGCCCGCGGCCTGCAACTGATTCCGCTCGCGGCACTCACGCCTGCCGACTGAGCGCCGCGCGTTGCAGCCGGGTATGGCCGGGCGCGCTCAGCCGACCGCGCTGGCGCCGCCGCCGGCGCAGACATGCGACAGCGCGGTGCCGAGCGCCTGCGTCCGGGTCGAATCGTAGCGGGTGAGGGCCTTCCAGTTCGCGATGCTGCGCGCGAGCCGCGCCTGGCAATCGGGCGCGTCGCGCAGCGGCGCGACTTGCGCGAGGCCGGCCAGCATCCGCTGCGTGAGCTGGTCGAGCGCCGGCCGCGTGCTGGTCGCGAGATCGGGCGGCGTGCCCTCGGGCGGCCGCGTTGCGCGCCAGGTCGCAAAGAGCGCGTTCTGCACGTCCTTGCTCGCCGCGATCTGATCCTCGAAGAAAGTCCGGGCGAACGCCGGATCCACGCCGGACTGTTCCGCGCGCTTTTCCACCGACGCGAGCAGCGCCGCTTCACGCGGCCGGTCCTCGATCGCCTTGTGGTTCGCCCATTTCCAGCGTGCGACGGGTTCGGCAAGCGCGAGCCGCTGCGACGCGAGGGCGACGAGGGTGGTGAGCGCGGTATCGTCGCCGTCTGCGCGGGCGACGTGCGGGAACGAAAGGACGGCGGCGCCGAGCATGGCGACAGCGACGCTGGCACGAAGGGCTTGCTTCATTGGAATGATCGGGAGAGCCGGGTAGCCCGGGGGTGGAAAACCAGAAGGATAGACGAAGACAGTCGCGCGGCGAAACGACGCGACAGAAGAATCAGCGGACGCGCTGACCCGGCACCGTCAGGCCGTTGCAGCCCGGGTGCGAAGCGATCTGCGCCGAAAACGCAGCGATGAACCGCACGATATCGATCGACACGTGGCGGTTACAGAACGGAACGTAGGTTCACTTCGGCGAGTACAGCTTGTGCTGCTCGTCGAAGAATGCCCGGACATGCTCGGGCAATTCGGCGAGGAATTCCACGCCGACGGGTTCCGGATCCGGGCTCATCACTTGCTCGGGCGGGGGCATGCGGGTTGGTCTTTCGTCCATGGTCGTTTCTCCAGCAGGTTCAATGATTATCAACCTCGCGCTTGGATTTATGCCAGAGGCGAATCGTTAGATTTTGTCTCTGTTGTATTAACGGCACATGCGCTGCCGCGCGCCGCGCGATGCCGACCATGGGCCCGGCTCAATCCGGAACCATCGGGTCGCTTGTTATACTTGCGCGCACTTTTTCCTGGACCGCGATGAAACGAACGACGCGATGGATCGGCCTCGTATGGCTGGCGCTGGTACTGAACGTACTGTCGCCCGTCGTCGGCTACGCGCGTCTTGCGTCGAGCGGTTCCGGCGAGCTCACGCTCGAGTTGTGCAGTGCCGCAGGCGCGCACCGGGTCGTCCTGGCGCAGTCCGGCGACGACCGTCGCACGTCGTCGTTTGACCATGCTGACGTACCGCACTGCGTGTACTGTCCCGGCTTCGCGGCGAACGTCGCGCTCGGCACGAGCCTGCCGGCCTTGCCGGGCTTCGTGCGCGCATTCGCGTACCGGGCGGCCGCGCCGGCCGTTCCCGATTTTCCCCGCAACGGCATTCGCCTCGCGCAACCGCGCGGCCCGCCTGAAAACGTCCTGATCTGATTGATATCGTCCGTGCGCCCGGTGGCGCGCGTGCCGCCCGCGGTCCGGTCCGCGCGCCGCGCCGTACGCGCGCGGCGCGTCGGTTCGCGTCCGGCGGCGTCCGGTCACGTTTTCAGGAAACCATCCATGTCGTCCACCTTCGCCGCGCGACCGTCGCGCGGCCGGCTCGCACTCGCGTGCGCGGCCGCTTTTGCCTGGCCGGCCGCACACGCGGCCCCGACCAACGGCGGGTCCGCCGATCCGGTGCCGGGCGGCCCGGGCGACCCGGCCGGTAGCGCGGCACCGGTTGCCGCGGTCGCACCCGCATCCGCATCCGCGCCGACCGGCGACACGCTGACCGCCGTCAGCGTCACCGCCCAGCGGCAGACCGTCGATCCGGATACGCCGGGCGTCGTCGAGTCGATCACGCGCGAGCAGATCGACGCGCACAACAACGTCACCACCGAGGATGCGCTGAAGTACGCGCCCAACCTGATGGTGCGCAAGCGCTACATCGGCGATCGCAACAGCGTGTTCGCCGGCCGCGACTTCAACGAGCTGCAGAGTGCGCGCGGGCTCGTGTATGCCGACGGCCTGCTGCTGTCGAACCTGCTCGGCTCGAGCTATGCGTACCCGCCGCGCTGGTCGCTGATCGCGCCCGACGACATTGCGCACGTCGACGTGCTGTACGGCCCCTTTTCCGTGCTGTATCCCGGCAATGCGATCGGCTCGACCGTGCTGCTGACGACGCGGCGCCCCGACAAGCTCGAGGCGTCGCTGTCGACGCAATTCTTCACGCAGCGCTATCACGATGGCTACGGGTTGGCGAACAGCTTCGGCGGTAATCACCAGACCGCGCGGATCGCGAATCGCATCGGCAAGTTCTGGTTCTCGCTGTCACTCGACCGGCTGGAGAACGACGGTCAGCCGATGCAGTATGCGAGCCCCAATTCCGCGTACAACCCGCGTCTCGGCGCCGCAGTGCCCGTGACGGGCGCGGCCACCGACATCGGGCCGAACGGCAAGCCGCGCACGATCGTCGGCGCGCAGAACATCGAGCGGACCGAGCAACTGAACGAGACGGTCCGGATGGGCTACGCGTTCACGGACCACGTCGATGCGACGCTGACGCTCGGGCACTGGGAGAACCATTACCGGCAGCACGGCGAAACCTTCCTGCGCGATGCGGCCGGCGAACCGGTCTACGGCGGCAACGTGTCGATCGGCGGCCGGAACATGACCGTCGCGCCAAGCGCATTCGCGCCGCAGCGTGGCGACCAGGAGAACTGGCTGTACGCGCTTGGGCTGAACGGCCGGCTCGATTCGGGCTGGCGGCTGTCGGGCGTGGTGTCCGCGTACGACGTGTCGCGCGACGTGCTGCGCGCGGCATCGACCGCACAGGGCGGGGCGGGCACGCTGTTCCAGGGCGACGGCACCGGCTGGCGCACGCTCGACCTGAAGGCCGAGGCGCCGGAAGTGAAGGGCCACACGTTCACGTTCGGCTATCACTACGACAACTATTTCCTGTGCAACGTCACGTACAACACGGCCGACTGGCTGGCCGGGCCGACCACGTCGGTCGCGAACGTCTACCGGGGCGACACGCGCACGCAGGCGCTGTTCGCGCAGGACGCATGGCGTTTCGCGCCCGGCTGGCTGGCGACGCTCGGGCTGCGCTACGAGCGCTGGGATGCGTACGGCGGCGCGCTCGGCAACGGGAACGGCACGTTCGGTTATGCGGACCGCGGCGCAAATGCGCTGTCGCCGAAAGTCGCGCTGCAATGGGACGCGACGGACGTCTGGCGCTTCCGGCTGTCGTTCGCGACCGGCACGCGCTTCCCGACGGTCGGCGAGCTGTTCCAGGGCACGATCTCGAACAACGCGATCGTCAACAACAATCCGAACCTGCGACCGGAAAAGGCCATCGACTGGGACTTCACGGCCGAGCGCGACGTGGGCGTCGGCGTCGTGCGCGCGAGCGTGTTCCAGAGCGACCTGCGCGATTCGATCTACAGCCAGACGACGGTGGCGGGCGCATCGACGGTCACCCATATCTCGAACGTCGACCGCGTGCGCGTCCGCGGCATCGAGCTCGCATTCAGCGGCCAGAGTGTCGGGCTGCGCGGGCTCGATATCGACGCGAACGTATCGGCGAGCAATGCGCAGATCCTGGCGGACACGGCGAATCCCGCCTACGTCGGCTCGCGCTTTCCGCGCATCCCACGCATGCGCGCGAACCTGCTCGCGTCGTATCGCTTCGACGAGCACTGGCTCGCAAGCGTCGGCGTCCGCTACTCGGGCCGCCAGTTCAACACGCTCGACAACAGCGACGTGAATCCGGACGTGTACGGCGGCACCAGTGCCTTCACGGTCGTCGACCTGAAGGCGCGCTACCGGTTCGATCGTCACTGGACCGCGTCGGTCGGCATCGACAACCTGACGGACCGCCGCTACTACGTGTTCCACCCGTATCCGGGCCGCACTTTCTTTGGAGAACTGAAATGGTCGCTGTGAAATCGTTCGCGGCAGGCTGCGCGCTGTGGCTCGCGGCGCTGTCGTCCGCCGGTGCGCATGAAGTACCGAAAGCCGCCGATCCGCATGCCGCGCACATGAGCATGCAGGTCATGCCGGCACAACAGAAGCAACCGCTCGCGACCGGCGCCGCATTCGACGCGCGGCACCGGCTGTGGGTCGCATGGGTCGAAGGCGCGCACGTCGTCGTCGCGCACTCGGACGACGCGGGCCGCACGCTGTCCGCGCCCGTGACCGTCAACGCGATGCCCGAGCCGGTCTACACGAGCGCGGAGAATCGGCCGAAGGTGGCGACGAGCCCGGACGGCCGCGCGGTGTACGTGTCGTGGTCGATGCCGCTCGATGCGCCGTACACCGGCATGGTGCGCTTCGCGCGTTCGCTCGACGGCGGCGCGACCTGGAGCGTGCCGGTCACCGTGCATCGCGACCGGCAGGCGATCACGCACCGCTTCGACATGATGGCGGTCGATCCGGCCGGCAACATCGCGATCGCGTGGATCGACAAGCGCGATCTGGTCGCGGCGAAGGCGGCGGGGCAGGCGTACGAAGGCGCGGCCGTCTACTACGCGGTATCGCGCGACGGCGGTGCGTCGTTCGAGCCCGAGCGCAAGGTGACGGACCACACATGCGAATGCTGCCGGATCGCGATGGCGATCGATCCGGCCGGACACATCGAAGCCGTGTGGCGCAACGTGTTCCCGGGACAGATTCGCGATCATGCGCTGGCGACGCTGCCGGTGTCGGCGTCGGTGCCCGTCGTGCCGGTGCGTGCGACGTTCTCGAACTGGCATGTCGAGGCGTGCCCCGAGCACGGGCCGGCGCTCGCGATCACGCCGGACGGTACGCGCCATATCGCGTGGTTCGGCGTCGTCGACGGCCGCGCCGACGTGTTCCATTCGCGCATCGGCGCCGATGGACAGCCGCTCGGCACGCCGTGGGCTTTCGGCGCGAATCCGGTGGTGCCGGCCGAACAGGCGTCGCATGCGGCGCTCGTCGCGCATGGCGATGTCGTCTGGCTCGCATGGAAGGCGTTCGACGGCGACACGATGCGGATCAAGCTGCGTCGCTCGGACGATCGCGGCGAACACTGGTCGGCGCCGCGTGTGATCGCGTCGACGTCGGGCGCGAGCGACAACCCGCAACTGCTCGACGATGCGGGGCATATCTACCTGTCGTGGCGAACGCGTAACGACGGCTACCGGCTGATCCCGGTGGAGGGCGCGCGATGAAACGGCTGATGGTATTGATCGGCGCCGTGCTCGCGGGCATGCCGGCGTGGGCCGGCGAACTGCAGCCGCTGCGCGCGGCCGAGGTCGCGACGCTGTACGCGGCGGCGCATGAACGGCCGCTCGCGATCGAGATCTGGTCGCTCGATTGCGGATACTGTCGCGAGAACGCCGCGCATCTCGTCGCATGGCAGCGCCGGCATCCGGACGTGCAGCTCGCGATGGTCGCGATGGATGCCTACGACGACAACGGCGCGGCGATCGCGCAGGCGCTCGCGCAAATGAACCTGCCGCCGCAGGTCGCGCAGTATGCGAACGCGGAGCCGATGCCGGAGCGTCTGCGGGCGGCGCTCGATGCGGGGTGGCGGGGTGAAATGCCGCGTACCGTGTGGATCGGACGCGATGGCGCACGCGATGCGCGCAGCGGATTGCTGACCACCGACGTGCTTGACGGCTGGCTGCAGCGCGACAAGCGCCGCTGAAACGGACGGCGGCGCGCGGGGAGCCCGCGCGCCGCTTGATGCGGGAACGAAACGGGAACGCGCCCGAAGACGCGCGAGAAGATCGTCAGGCTGCGCGCCTGAATAGGCGGATCACGAACAGCAGGATCACGGCGCCGATGACTGCGACGATCACCGAGCCGATGAAGCCGCTGCCGATGCTGATGCCGAGCAGCCCGGCGAGCCAGCCGCCGATTACCGCGCCGACGATGCCGACGATGATGTCGACGATCAGGCCGAACCCGCCGCCCTTGACGAGCAGGCCGGCCAGCCAGCCGGCAATCGCGCCGATGATGAGCCACATAATCAAGCCATGAGTCATGGTGATCCTCTCCTTGTGTTGAGTCGAAATGACCGGACGTCGGCTGTTTCGCCGCAAGCTGCATGAAGGCGGCCGTGCGACCCGCCGCGCCGCCCACGCAATGTAACGCGATAGACGGGTCGGAATCGTTAAGTAATGTTATGCACCCTTAACGGGTTTTTCCAGGGGATTCGTCTACCCAGGACGACGTGCGACGAAATGAATTTGTAAGAAAATGCGGCGACGCCTGGCGATGCGCGAAGCGGGCGAGAAAGAGCGATGCATCGGCTTCGCCGACGCGCGTCATCCTGCGGCACAGGTCGGTGTAGAGGATGTCGCGTTCGGTATCGGTCATCATTCGGTTTCCTGAGGATCGGCTGGTGTGTGCGGGTGGAGCGCACGTTCGATGGCGGCGCTCAGGTCCGAGGGGCTGGCATCGTGCCAGCGGCCGAGTACGTGTCCGTCCGGTCGCACGAGATGGATGGTGCCGTCGCGCGCACCGTAGAGGTCGAACAGCCGGCCGTCGGCATCGTAGCCGTCGCATCCCGTTGGGTGCGGGGCCGCGTGCCGCGCGAGCGTGATCAGCGCGAACGGCATGCCGGTGTCGTGCAGATGTTGTTCAAGCGCGTCGAACGACGGGGCGTGCGCGCCGTCGTTCGTGAAGCGGAACGCGGTGAAACGCGGGCGGGCGAGGTCGGTCAGGCGGCCGCAAGCGATGCTGATGAGGAGAGGGGGCGCACGATTTCGCGGATCGGAAATCACGGCCGGAAAGAAGAAAGGATGGAAAGACCCAAAGAGAAAAGGCCTGATAAGCGATGCTTATCAGGCCTTTATATCTTGGTGCCGGAGATAGGAGTCGAACCTACGACCTTCGCATTACGAATGCGCTGCTCTACCAACTGAGCTACACCGGCAGCAGAGAAATGAAATTATATGGTGAAATCCGAGATCTTGGCAATAGATTTTGCGAAATTTTTTCAGCTTGCTGCTGCTGTAACTTCGCGAAACCCTCGATCCGGCGGACTTCCCGCTTTCACTTCACTGCGATGCCGCCCATCAGGGCCGCATCGCGAAGGCGCGATTGTACTGACGTCTCGCGCCTTCGTCCAGTGCTGCAGTGCAAATTTATTTGCCTTCGTTGTGATACCCGGTCACGCGCTCGACTTCGTTCTTCGAACCGAGGAACACCGGCACGCGCTGGTGCAGGCCGGTCGGCTGCACTTCCATGATGCGCTGCGTACCCGTCGTCGCGGCGCCGCCCGCCTGCTCGACGATGAACGACATCGGGTTCGCTTCATACATCAGGCGCAACTTGCCCGGACGGTCGGGCGTGCGCTTGTCGGCCGGGTACATGAAGATGCCGCCGCGGTTCAGGATCCGGTGCACGTCCGCCACCATCGACGCGATCCAGCGCATGTTGAAGTTGTCGCCGCGCGGGCCTTCCTTGCCGGCGTTCAGTTCGTCGACATAGCGCTGGACCGGCTCGTACCAGTGGCGTGCGTTCGATGCGTTGATCGCGTATTCGCGCGTGTCGGCCGGGATCTGCATGTTGCTTTGCGTGAGCACCCACGAGCCGACTTCGCGGTCGAGCGTGAAGCAGTTCACGCCGTTGCCGGTCGTCAGCACGAACACGGTTTGCGGGCCGTACACCGCGTAGCCGGCCGCGACCTGCTCGGTGCCCGGCTGCAGGAACGATTCCTCGGAGGGCTGCTTGGCGTCAGGGCAGCGCAGCACCGAGAAGATCGTGCCGATCGACACGTTCACGTCGATGTTCGACGAGCCGTCGAGCGGATCGAACACGAGCAGGTATTCGCCGCGCGGATAGTTCGCGGGGATCGGGAAGAACGTTTCCATTTCCTCCGATGCCATCGCGGCAAGGTTGCCGCCCCATTCGTTTGCGTCGAGCAGGATTTCGTTCGACAGGATGTCGAGTTTCTTCTGCACTTCGCCCTGGACGTTCTCGCTGCCGGCGGTGCCGAGCGCATCGCCGAGCGCGCCCTTCGACACGTTGTAGCTGATCGCCTTGCACGCGCGAGCGACGACTTCGATCAGCAGGCGGAGGTCGGCGGGGAGGTTGTTGGTCTCACGCTGCTGCTCGATCAGGAACTTGGACAGCGTGGTGCGGCGGGCAATGGACATGACAGACTCCGAGAGGCCAAAGAATCCTTGAATTGCCGCAATTTTACCCGGCGTGCCTCCCGGCCCGCCGCCTTTTTTCGTCCGGTTACATGGCCGGGCGGCCAATCCGGCCGGGTTCCGGCGTGCGTGGCGCAGCCGGGCGGACCGGCAGCGGCGGGAAAGCGGGGCGCTCGAACGCAGTGTCCGGCTCCGACCCCGCCAACCTTCAGCCGATAAAAAAGCCGGCGCCGCAACGGGGCGGCGCCGGCTTCATCGGCGAAAGGCGCGAGGCGCCCGAGCGCGGACGCTGCGTTACGCGAGCGCCTTCTCGACGATCTCGCGCACGTCGCGCGATTTCGCGCCGGTCGCGACCCGCTCGAGCGCGTCGCGCATCCGGTCGCGCAGCGCCGGCGTGAAGCGGCGCCACAATTCGAGCGAACGCGCGAGGCGCGCGGCGACCTGCGGGTTGATCGCGTCGAGCGCGAGCACCTGTTCGGCCCAGAACGCGTAGCCCGAGCCGTCCGCCGCGTGGAATTGCGCGGGGTTCGCCGCGCAGAAGCTGAAGATCAGCGAGCGTGCGCGGTTCGGGTTCTTCAGGTTGAACGCGGGGTGGGCCATCAGCGTACGGACCTTCGCGAGCGTCGGCCGGGCCGGCGTGCCGCGCTGCGCGGCCTGCATCGCGAACCACTTGTCGATCACGAGCGCTTCCTTCTCGAAGCGACGGTAAAAATCGTCGAGCGCACGTGCGGCCGCGTCGTTCGCGCCCGCCGCCGCCGCGGACAGCAGCGCGCCGAGCGCGGCGGCGCGATCGGTCATGTTGTTGGCTGCGTCGTACTGCGCGGTCGCGATGCGCACGGCGTCGGCCGGATCCTCGAGTTCGGCGAGATACGCGAGCGCGAGGTTCTTCAGCGCGCGGCGGCCGGACGCTTCAGGCGTCGGCTCGTACGCCCCCGGCGTCTGCTGCTGCTCGTGCGCGGCGAGCCACTCGGCGCGCAGCGCGGTCGCGAGCTGGCGGCGCACGAACTGGCGCGCGCGATGCACGGCCGCCGGATCGGCTTCGGCCATCTGGTCGGCCAGATAGGTTTCCGACGGCAGCGTCAGCGCGAGTTCGCGGAACGCGGGCGACAGGTTCTCGTCGGTCAGCACGCGGCGGAACGCGGCGACGAAGTTCTCGCCGAGCGTGAGCGGCTGGTTCGCCGCGGCGCGCGCGGCGAGCGTCAGCAGCGCGCGCGTCGCAAGGCGCTGGCCGGCTTCCCAGCGGTTGAACGGATCGCTGTCGTGCGCGAGCAGGAACGCGAGGTCGTCGTCGCTGTAGTCGTACTCGACGATCACCGGTGCCGAGAAGTTGCGCAGCAGCGACGGCAGCGGTTGTTCCGGCACGTCGACGAACGTGAAGGTCTGCTCGGTGTCGGTGAAGTCGAGCACGCGCGTCGTGCCCGACGCGGCGGCTTCGCCGTCGAGGCGCAACGGCAGATCGCGTCCGTCGCGGCCGATCAGGCCGATCGCGAACGGGATCAGCAGCGGCCCCTGTTGCGTGTCGCGCGCGGCCGGCGACGCGTCGCCGTAGCCCTGCGCGAGCGTGACCGTGTAGCGGCGCGCGGCTGCGTCGTACGCGGTGCGCACCGACACGCGCGGCGTGCCGGCCTGGCTGTACCAGCGCTCGAATTGCGCGAGGTCGCGCCCGTTCGCGTCGGCCATCGCGTGGCGGAAGTCGTCGCAGGTCACCGCATGGCCGTCGTGGCGCTGGAAGTACAGGTCCATGCCCTTGCGGAACCCGTCGCGGCCGAACAGCGTCTGGTACATCCGCACGACTTCCGAGCCTTTCTCGTAGACGGTCATCGTGTAGAAGTTGTTGATCTCGACGTAGCTTTCCGGGCGCACCGGATGCGCCATCGGCCCCGCGTCCTCGGCGAACTGCAACTGGCGCAGCACGCGCACGTCCTCGATGCGCTTGACCGCGCGGGCCGCGGATGCAACGTCGTCGCCGGCGGCCATGTCGGCCGAGAATTCCTGGTCGCGGAACACCGTCAGCCCTTCTTTCAGGCTCAACTGGAACCAGTCGCGGCATGTCACGCGATTGCCGGTCCAGTTGTGGAAGTACTCGTGGCCGACCACCGATTCGATGTTCGCGAAGTCGGTGTCGGTCGCGGTCTCGGGGTTCGCCAGCACGTACTTCGTGTTGAAGATGTTGAGCCCCTTGTTCTCCATCGCGCCCATGTTGAAGTCGCCGACCGCGACGATCATGAAGCGGTCGAGATCGAGCTCGAGACCGAAGCGCTTCTCGTCCCAGCGGATCGAGTGGATCAGCGAATCCATCGCGTGACGGGTCTTGTCGAGATCGGCCGGCTCGACCCACACCTGCAGCAGTTTTTCCTTGCCGGAGCCGGACGTGATCTTTTCCTCGATCGCGACGAGCTTGCCTGCGACCAGCGCGAACAGGTAGCTCGGCTTGCGGAACGGGTCTTCCCATTTCGCGAAGTGGCGGCCGTCGGGCAGTTCGCCCGAGTCGACGAGATTGCCGTTCGACAGCAGCACCGGATACGCGGCCTTGTCGGCGCGCAGCGTGACGGTGTACGACGCCATCACGTCGGGGCGGTCGAGGAAGTAGGTGATGCGGCGAAAGCCTTCGGCCTCGCACTGCGTGAAGAAGTTGCCGCTCGACACGTAGAGGCCGGACAGCGTCGTGTTCTGGTCCGGTGCGCATGCGCTGTCGAGCGTGAGCTCGAACGCATCGGGCACGTTCTCGACGGTCAGCCCGTGTTCGTGCGCGCGCACCGCGCCGTACGGTGCGCCGTCGAGCTGCGCGCCGAGGCATTCGAGCGCCTCGCCCATCAGCTCCAGATGCGGAGCGGGTGCGGCGTCCGGATTGCGGCGCACGCGCATCGTATTCCTGACGATCGTGCGGGCCGGCGCGAGATCGAATTCGAGTGCGACGGAATCGATGAGGAAGGCCGGCGGCGTGTAGTCGGCGCGGCGGATCACGGTGGAGGAGGCGTTGTCGGACATGGTCGTCGAGATCGGTGGAGTGGGGATCGGGCCCGCAGCGCGGGCCGGGCGGACCGGGCCATTGTACAAAGGCTTGCGGCCGCGTGCCGGGCGAACTTTTTACCGGTTCCGGCAGTCCGCGTATTATCGGCATCCCGTGCGGTACGCGCGGTGCGACGAACGGGTGACGGATCGACGAGGATCGACATGAAACGCAATTGGATACAACGCGGTGCGGGCTGGGCGGCGCTGCTGTGCCTGGCGCTGCTGACCGGCTGCACCAGCTATGTGACAACCCAGGTCACGGCCTTCTCCGACTGGAGCGGTAGCGACGCGACACGCACGTACGCGTTCACGCGCACCGATGCGCAGAAGCACAGCATCGAGCAGTCGACCTACGAGCCGATCGTCGCGAGCGAGCTGTCCTCGTATGCGTTCCGGCAGGTGCCGCCCGCGCAGGCGCGCTATCTGGTCGGGCTGACCTACGGGGTGGGCAGCGATCTGGTGACGGTGCCGCAGCCGGTCTACTACGACCCGTGGTTCATGGGGCCGGGGCCGTACTGGCGGCGCGGGCCATGGGGCCCGTGGGGGCCCTGGGGGCCGATGCCGGCCGGCTACGTCGCGCAGACCTACCAGGTCTTCGACTACACGCTCGGCATCCGGATCACCGAGCGCGCGACCGGCAAGGAGGTCTACAACGTGACCGCGCGCACGACCGGCGACAACGGTGCGCTGCTGTACGCGATGCCGTTCCTCGCGCGCAGCGCGCTCGCTGATTTCCCGCTGGCGAACGGCGCGATCCGCACGGTGCGGCTGCCGGTCGACAAGCGCGGCGGGCCGGCAGCGCCGGCCGCCAACGAGCGTGCGGTGCCGGCTGCGCCGGCGTCGGGCGCGGCGCCCGCGAAGTAACGCGATATCGAGACTGGCGCGGCCGCCTGGCCGCGCACGCGTGGCGTGCGTCAGACGCCGACGCCCAGCAACGCCAGCGCGCCCAGCACGACGAACAGCACGGCCGCGATGCCGTGCACCAGCTTCGTCGGCAGGCGGTGCGCGAAACGGTCGCCCAGCAGGATCGCGGGCACGTTCGCGAGCATCATCCCGAACGTCGTGCCGGCCACCACGCCGATGTAATCCTGGAAGCGTGCGGCCAGTGCGACGGTCGCGATCTGCGTCTTGTCGCCCATTTCCGCGAGGAAGAACGCCACCAGCGTCGCGCCGAACACGCCGAGCCGCGAGCGGGTCGCATTTGCTTCGTCCTCGTCGAGCTTGTCCGGCACGAGGATCCACAGCCCCATCGCGATGAACGAGAACGCGAGCGCCCAGCGCATGATCGACGGCGTGACGAGCACGCCGAGCCATTCGCCGAGCGCGCCGGCGAAGCCGTGGTTCACGAGCGTCGCGACGAGCACGCCAAGAATGATCGGCACGGGCTTGCGATAGCGCGCGGCCAGCACGAGGGAAAGCAGTTGGGTCTTGTCGCCGATTTCAGCGAGAGCGACGGCGCCGGTCGAGATCAGGAAGGCTTGGGACACGTATGGGGTTCCACGGGCCGGTGTCGTGCGTGCGAGCGACGATCCGCCGCGCGCCGGGCCCTGATGCGGCGCGCAGTGAACCATCGGTCTCGCCAGGCCTCGGTGGCTGCGTCCGCCATGGCCGATTGGCCAAGTCTGTTGACGGACGCCTCCATCACGATGCGCGCCGGGGGCGCGGGACATCGAGCGGAGCGGCTACTCCCCAATGAGCGGCGAATTCTAGCACGGCGCGTGCCGCGTACGGTGCGAATTCGGCGGCCCGGGCATGCGCGTCGGCGCACGCCCGGGCAGGGCGGGGCAAACGAACCCTACACGGCAGCGGCGGCGCTGCGCGCGGCACCGCGCTCGTGCACGAGCCGGCCGGCCGCGTACGTGCGGTACACCGCGCGGTCGTCGCCGAGCAGCGCGAACGCAAACAGCAGTTCCTCGAGCGAATCCGCGCGCTTGGTGCGGCGCGCGAGCAGCGGCGTCGCTTGCGGATCGAGCACGACGAAGTCGGCTTCGGCGCGCGGCGCGAGCGTGCCGATCGTGTCGGCGAGATCGAGCGCCTGCGCCGCGCCGGCCGTCGCGAGCCAGAACATCCGCGTTGCGGTGAGGTGGTGACCGGACAGCCGTGCGACCTTGTGCGCCTCGTTCATCGTCTGCAGCATCGAGAACGACGTGCCGCCGCCGACGTCGGTCGCGAGCGTGACGGGTACGTCGTATTCGCCGGCCTTGTCGAAGTCGAACAGCCCGCTGCCGAGGAAGAAGTTCGACGTCGGGCAGTGCGCGACGACGGTGCGCGTCTCGGCCATCCGGCGGCGGTCGTCGTCGTCGAGATGGATGCAGTGGCCGTACACCGCGCGCGGCCGCAGCAGCCCGTAGCGATCGTAGATGTCGAGATAGCTGCGGTGGCCGGGGAACAGCTCGGCCACCCATTTCACTTCATCGACGTTTTCCGCGACGTGGCTCTGCACGAACACGTCCGGATGGCGGCGCGCGAGCTCGCTGCACGCTTCGAGCTGCGCTTCGGTGGACGTCGGTGCGAAGCGCGGCGTGAGCGCGTACATCTGGCGGCCGTTGCCGTGCCAGCGGTCGATCAGCTCGGCGCTGTCGTCATAGCCCGATTGCGCGGTATCGCGCAGGAACTCGGGGCAGTTGCGGTCCATCAGCACCTTGCCCGCGATCATCCGCAGGTCGCGCGCGTCGCTCGCCGCGAACAGCGCGTCGGCCGACTGCTTGTGCACGGTGCAGTAGACGAGCGCGCTCGTCGTGCCGCAGGCGAGCAGTTCGTCGACGAAGAAGTCGGCGACCTCGCGCGCATGTTCCGGATCGCCGAACTGGCGCTCGGTCGGGAACGTGTACTTGTCGAGCCACGGCAGCAGGCCGGGCGCCGGCGACGCGATCATGTCCGTCTGCGGATAGTGGATGTGCGTGTCGATGAAGCCGGGCACGATCAGCTTGTCGCGCAGGTCGTGGACGACCGCGTCGCGCGCGAGCGTCGCGGCGAGCCGCGCATACGGGCCGGCCGCGACGACCTTGCCGTCGTCGACGATCAGGAGGCCGTCGGTCTCGTAGTTCGCGGCCTGGCTCGATTGCGCCGGGTCGCCGTGGAAGGTCAGCAGCTGGGAACGAAAAGCGGTTTGCGTCATGACGAATGGTCCTGCATCAAGGTAAGGCGAACAGAAGAAAACGGTCGGCGCCGGGCGGGCGACGGCATGAAGGACGCTGCCCGTGCAAGCGCGATGCGGCGTGCGATTGCGCACGCGAGCGTGGCGGCGGCGGCCATTGCCGCCATTGCCGGGTTGCCGGCGGACAGCGCGGCGGTTGCGATCGCAATCGCGACGAGCGGCGCTGTGGCGAGCTGCCTGACGCGCCGCAACGACAGGCTTCCGCGTGCGACGGAGCATGACGTCGTCGCCACGCGTGCGACGGACGCGATGCCGGCATCCGTGTGCGGCGCACGCATGCGGCCGGCACGGCGCGAGGCCGAGCCGGTCGTCGCGAAGCGGAGGTCGTTGCGGCCTTTCATCTGTCTAGCGAACCTCGATGCCGGCCGTCACGCGGCCTGCCAGTACGAATCGAGCCGCGCGATCAGCGCATCGCGCTGCGCGGCATCGACGAACGACGCCTCGAAGCCGTTGCGGATCACCGCGTGCACTTCGGCATCCGTCAGCTGCAGCCCGTCGACCGTCGCGAAATAGTTGTCGTTGACGTAGCCGCCGAAATAGGCCGGATCGTCCGAGTTGATCGTCACCGCGACGCCGCGATCGAGCAGCGCCTTCAGCGTGTGCTTCGCCATGTCGTCGAACACGCACAGCTTCAGGTTCGACAGTGGGCACACGGTCAGCGCCGTGCGCGTGCGTGCGAGACGTTCGATGAGCGCCGCGTCTTCGATGCTGCGCACGCCGTGGTCGATCCGGTCGACTTTCAGCACGTCGAGCGCTTCGTAGATGTAGGCGGGCGGGCCTTCCTCGCCCGCATGCGCGACGAGCTTCAGCCCGAGCGCGCGCGCCTTCTCGAACACGCGCGCGAACTTCGTCGGCGGATGGCCGAGCTCGGACGAATCGAGGCCGACGCCGATCAGCCGATGGCGATAGCGCTCGAACAGCGGCAGCGCGGATTCGAACGTCGCGAGCGCGTCGTCTTCGGACAGGTGACGCAGGAAACACAGGATCAGCTTGCTCGACAGCCCGCGCTGCTCGGCGTCGGCGAGCGCACGGTCGATGCCCGCGACGACCGTCTCGATCGGCACGCCGCGTTCGGTATGCGTCTGCGGATCGAAGAACAGCTCGGTATGGACCACGTTGTCGGCGAGCGCGCGTGCGCAGTACGCGGCCGTCATGTCGTAGAAATCCTGCTCGGTCAGCAGCACGCTCGCGCCGGCGTAATAGATGTCGAGGAACGACTGCAGGTCGGTGAACGCGTACGCGGCGCGCAGCGCGTCGATCGACTCGTACGCGAGCTTCACGCCGTTGCGCTGCGCGAGCGCGAAAATCAGTTCGGGCTCGAGCGAGCCTTCGATATGGATGTGCAGCTCGGCTTTCGGAGCGCGGGCAATCTTGTCCTTGAATGTCGGGGTCATGGCGTTGGGCTTGGTCGGTCAGATTGTGGGGGAAGCGTGCGCGGGCGCGTTTGCCTCGACGGCCTGCAGCAACTGCGCGGCCACCGAGATCGCGATTACTTCGGGTGCCTTGTCGATGATGCCTTCGACGCCGATCGGGCAGCGCATCCGCGCGACCTGCGCCGGGTCGATGCCGATCGCGGCCAGCCGGTGATCGAACTGCACGCGCTTGGTGTGCGAGCCGGTCATCCCGAAGTACGCGTAGTCGCCGCGCCGCAGGATGCGCTCGGCCAGCACGAAATCGAGCGTGTGGTCGTGCGTCATCACGACGAAGTACGCGTGCGGCGGTGCCGTGTCGACGGCATCGGCGGGGCTGGCCACCGCGTCGATCGCGAGATTGCCGATCCCGGCGAGCGCGTCGGCTGGCGGGAATACCGCATCGGGCCCGTCGATCCAGCGCACGTGGCACGGCAGGGTCGCCAGCACCTTCACGAGTGCGGTGCCGATGTGTCCCGCGCCGAACAGCACGACGGGGAACGCATAGGGCGCGATCGTTTCGGTCATCAACGACACGCCGCCGGTTTCCCACAGCAGGCAATCGGCGCGTGCGGCGGGCGATTCGGGCTCGCTCAGCAGCGGCGCGCCCGGCGAGGGGCCGAATGATACGCTACGCACGGTCGCGGCGCCGGCCGCGACGCGCTTCGCGAGCGACATGATCCAGCCGAGGTCGCCCACGTCGAGCCGCTCGAACGCGAGCACGACCGCGCCGCCGCAGCACTGGCCGAGGCTCGGGCCGAGCGCGAGCCGTTCGAGCCGGCGCGCGTGCGGCACGTGCGCGCCGTCCTTCAGCAGATGCCGCGCGATCTCGATCGCCTTCCATTCCAGATGACCGCCGCCGATCGTATGGCGGGCCGTGTCGCGCGTGACGAGCATCTTGGTGCCGGCCTCGCGCGGCGCGGAGCCGTCGGTATGCGCGACCGTCACGAGCACGGCCGCTTCGCCGTGCGCGAGCAGGTGCTGCAGATCGCCGAGCCAGGCTTCCATCAGCACGCTCCGTTCGGGACGACGTGGCACGACACGCGGCGCGGGCTGGCGGGCGCGGCGGCAACGAGGACGGACGGGAGCAGGGCGGGCCGGCCGCACGGCCGATGCGATGCGGTGGCGGTGCGCCGAGGGCGCGCGCGAGCGACGCCGCGCGACGTGCGGACGCCATGAGGGTGATGGATGCGGATGGTGTGCGTTGTCATGATGAATCCAGTCGACATTGCGGATCGGGCGCGCGTTACGCAGGAGGTGAGACCGCCTGGCCTCGCGCACGTAGATCGCCATCCAGTTGCGAAGATAGCACCGCAAGGCGACGGGAACATCGTCGCGCGGTGATCCGGGCTATCAGGCGGCGATCATGTCGATCATAGGCCCGCCGCGCGGGATCGGGGTGCGGATGCGCGTGCATCGCGCCGAAACCCATGCGTGGCGGGGCGTGCGCGCCGATGTCGCGCGATGCGCGCTCGCCCGGCAATCCGGGCTGCGGCGGGGGTAGGTGTTTACGCGCGTCCGGCGGGGGCCGTCGNTTGCCGGCATAGCCGGGCGAACGAGGGCTTGCCGCGCGGTGCCGGGCTGCTGGACCGCGCGGCGTGGCCGGTCAGCCTGCCAGCATGCGGCGATGGCGCCAGAGGCTCGAGACGACGGCAACCAGGATCACGGCGAAACCGATCAGCGCCCAGCCAGGCAGCAGGACGCCGAAGATCGGCGGATAGACCGTCTCGCACAGGCCGGCGACCTTGAACATGCCGGGGAACCATTGCGCGGGCGGCAGGCTGTCGACGATCGGCTGCAGCGTGTCGAAGCCGCAGCTGAAGCCCGGATTCATCTGGATCGACAGATGCCGTGCGGCGGTGCCGACGCCGCCGGCCGCGGCGACCGCGATCAGCAGCTCGAGCACCCAGATGCCGCGCCAGTTGCGCATCCCGGCGGCCAGGAACGCGAAGATCCCGATCGCCGCGAAGAAGTAGCGCTGGATGATGCACAGCGGGCACGGATCTTCGTTCTTCACGTACTGCAGGTACAGCGCGCCGGCCAGCAAGGCGATGCATGCCCAGCCGAGCAGCATCAGCAGGCGGCGTTCACGGCGGAGGGCGAGCGTGGTGTCGTTCATGTCGGCGGGATTCCTGTCGTTGGTCGGTCCGATAAACAATCGCGCGATTTTAGCGCGAACGATCTGGCACGAAACTGACAGCGCACATGCGGCACCCCGCCGCAGCCGGCGCGCCATCGGCCGTCATGGCGTGGCGCGGTCACCGGATCGTGTTCAGCACGGCCTCGACGGCCTGGCCGATCGCGAGCAGCGCGTCGTCGCGATGCGGCGCGGCCGCGAGCATCAGGCCGACCGGCGCGGCGTCGCGCGGATGGCACGGCAGCGACAGTGCGCACGCATCGAGGAAGTTGAACGCGCTCGGGTTGCGCAGGATCAGCGCATTGGTGCGCGTGAACGCGGCGTCGTCCGCTTCGAGTTCGGCGATGCGCGGCGGCACGATGGGCACCGTCGGCGCGACGAGCGCGTCGACGCGCGACCAGACCGTGTGTGCCGCTTCGTCCAGCATCGCGTTGCGGGCGGCGAGCAGGTCGAGATAGTCGGCCGCGCTCGCCGGCTCGCCCTTCAGGATGCGCGACAGCACGCGCGGGTCGTATTGGTCGCGATGCCGCGCGAGCAGCGGGCGATGCCACGCGTACGCCTCGATCGGCGAGAAACCGAAGCGGTTGATGTCCGGTAGCCGGTCGAGCGCCGAGAACCGGACTTCCGTGACGATCGCGCCGGCGGCCTCGAGATGCTTCAGCGATGCGTCGAGCGCGGCGGCGACGTCGGCATCGACGCCGTCCGTCACATGGTTGGTCAGCACGCCGAGCCGCACGCCTTCCAGCGGCCGCGCGGCCGGCACGTGCGGCTCGAGGCCTGCGAGCATCCGGTCGACGAGCGCGCAGCAGGCGACGGTCAGGCCGATCGGGCCGAACGAGTCGAGCGTGGTCGACAGCGGCACGCCGCCTTGTGTCGGGATCCGGCTCGCGGTCGGCTTGAAGCCCGTGAGCCCGCACAGGGCGGCCGGAATCCGGATCGAGCCGCCGGTGTCGGTGCCGAGCGCGACGGCCGCCATCCCGTCGGCGACGGACGCGGCAGCGCCGGACGACGAGCCGCCGGCAATGCGCGCATCGCCCGGCACGTCACGCCGGTACGGCGAGCGCGGCGTGCCGAAGTGCGGATTCAGGCCGAGCCCGGAGAATGCGAACTCGCTCATGTTGGTACGGCCGACCAGCACCGCGCCGGCGCGCTTGAGCCGCGCGACGGCGACCGCATCGGTTTGCGCCGGCGGCGCGCCGTCGAGCACGCGCGAACCGGCGCGCGTCACCTGGCCCGCGACGTCGAACAGGTCCTTCACCGATACGGGGATGCCCGCGAGCGGCGACAGCACGGTGCCGGCGGCACGCAGGCGATCGTGCGCGTCGGCGGCCGCACGCGCGTTGTCGGCGTCGACTTCCGTGAAGACGGTGGCACCCTGGCCCGCCGGATCGGCGATCCGTTCGAGCGCGACGTCGACGAGCGCGCGGCTCGTGGTCCGGCCGGCGGCGAGGTCGGCGGCGAGCTGGGCGAGCGGAGGGAAGGGCGTGAAAGTGGTCATGAGCGGCTCAGGGGCGAAGGTGTTGGACAAGCGTGGCGCGAAACGAATCGATATGGTGTTCGACGGCCGCGCGCGCGCCGGCGGCATCGCGCGCGGACAGCCGCTCGAACAGTTCGCGGTGTTCGCGCTGCACGTCGGACAGATGGTGCGGTTCGGACAGCGTGACGAACCAGAAGCGCAGCGAGCGCTCGTGCAGGGCGCGCAGGATTTCCGCGAGCACCGGGTTGCGTGCCGCCGCGGCGATCGCCTGATGAAACGCTCGGTCGAGCTCCATCATCGCCTCGACGTCGTGCGTGTCGACGCAGCCCTGCCCGTCGTCGAGCAGCGCGGCCATGCGCGCGAGGTCGTCGGGTGTCGCGTGGCGGGCGGCGAGTTCGACGCAATGCGCTTCGTTGATGCGGCGCACGTCGATCACCGCGACGATGTCGTCGAGCGATAGCGGCCGCACCATCAGCCCCTTGCGCGGCATCACCGACAGCAGCCCTTCGAGCACCAGCCGGTGCACGGCCTGATGGACGGGCGTGCGCCCGATGCCCGTACGCGCGACGAGGTCGGCTTCGTTGAGCGCGGCGCCCGGTTTCAGGCGCATCGTGATGATGTCGCGCTGGATCAGCGCGTACGCGCGGTCGGCGAGACTGACGGCCGATGCCGCTGGCCGGTGGTGGAGGGCGTCGGTCAGGGCGTTCATGCGGACGGCGGCGCGGTGGCCGGACGAGGCGCGATCATGGCGCGGGCGAACGGGGAGCGTGGACGATTCGTGAATACTATTGTGATATATCACTGATGTCCAGTTCGCCGGGCCGATTGCCGGCGCCGCCAGGCGGGGCTTGATGGCGCGCCCGGCGCAGGGTGCGACGACTTGCAACAATATCGACAGGATGTTGCAGGTTTACCGCGCGATCGTGCACTGAAGCATAATGAATCCTCGTCAATCCAATACGCGCGAGCGACGTACCAGACCATCGTCATGAGCGAAAACACGCCTTCCCCGGCCGGTCTGCCCGGCACCTCTTCCGCTTCTGCCAATTTCCCCCGTTCCGATCCGGCGAAGACGCCCGACGTGCCCGCCGCGCAGGCAGCTGCTGCGCATGACGTTGCCGAGGACGGCGCATCGCCGGTCACGACGGCGTCCGAGCCGGGCGCCGCGGGCACGACCGGCACGACGGGCACCGCTGCCGCCGCCGGTGCAGCGCCGCCAAAACCCGGTGCCGCGCCGCCCGGTTTCGGCGCGCAGCCCGATTTCGACACGCCGCGGCCGCCGCCCGCGAGCGCGCAGAATGCGCCACCGGCCTATCTGAAAAACAGCGACACGCCGTGGTCGGTGTTCGGCCGGATCGTCGCGGCGCGGGCGCGCCGGTTGTTCGATCGCGCCGGCCAGCGCATCACGCAGCGCACGTTGCGCATCGGCGTATCGGCGCGGATCTTCCATCCGGAGCCGGGTGCGAAGGGCCTGCGCGGCAAGACCCTGCAGTATCTCGAGGAATCGATCGCGCACTGGGTGATGTCGCGCGACGTGCTCGTGTTCATGATTCCGACCGTTGGCCACCAGGGCATGCTGCACCCGAGCAACATCCGCCTGCGCGACTACGCGAAGCATCTCGACGGTCTGCTGCTGCAAGGCGGCGCCGACGTGTCGCCGCAAACCTACGCGGCGTCGGATGCGCGCCCCGAATGGCCGGGCGACCGCGTGCGCGACATGTACGAGCTCGAGCTCTTTCACGAATTCGTCGAGTCCGGCAAGCCGGTGCTCGGTGTATGCCGCGGCTGCCAGCTGATCAACGTCGCGTTCGGCGGGTCGCTGTACCAGGACATCGCGACGGACGTGCCGACCGCGAATCCGCACGTGAGCGAGCATTACGATCAGCATCGCCACGCGATTCGCTTTCCCGACTCGTCGACGCTCGCAAGCATGTTTCCCGGGCGCAGCGAAGCGATCGTCAACTCGATCCACCATCAGGCGATCCGCGATCTCGGCCGCGACCTGAACATCGAGGCCGTGTCGGCCGGTGACGGGATCATCGAGGGCATCCGCTACCGGCGCGCGCCGTTCGTCGTCGGCGTGCAATGGCACCCGGAGTTTCATCGTGCGGGCGGCGCCGAGTTGCTCGACTGCACGCCGCTGCTCGACGCGTTCCTGCGCGCGGCACGCGAAACCCGTCTGTAGCCGGTATTCGCATTGCGCACAGGAGGGCCGGCCGCATCCCGTGAAATTCGAGATGCGGCCGTTTCGTTTTGAACGATAATCGCGACTCCCGATTCGTTCGCCGGAGTCTGACGTTGGCCTTCCGAAATTTTTTCCCTGCACGATGCGCAACGTGGATCGTTGCGATGGCTGCCTGCGCGCACGCGGGCGCGGCCTGGTCCGCCGATGCGACCGCCCCCGTCGCGGGCACTCGCCCTGCCGTGACAAGCCTGAGCGGCGATGCCGCGCCGGCTTCGGCCGCCTCCGCGACCGAGGCGGCCGCGCAAGGCAACGTCGCCGAACTCGCGCAAATGCTGCACGACGGGCGGATCGTCGAGATGCGCACGACCTACAACGGCAGCTATGGCGCGAGCCTGATGTTCGATCCGCGCGAGATGACGTATTACGTCGCGCTGTTCCAGGACAAGCATCTGTGGCGCGTGATCAAGTCGCAGGAGAAGAACCGTGCGGAGCTGGTCTACGCGAACTTCGTCCAGCAGACGGCCCAGCTCGCGGACGTCGAGATTCGCCGTACCGAACTGCAGGCGCAGAAGCTGTTCCTCGAGCGCGTGATTGCGCTGCAGGCGAATCGTGCGGAGCAACTGCAGGCCGATCTGAACGTCGCGCGCAGCCAGCAAGTCGAGGTCGCGCAGCGGCAGAAGTCCGCGCAGGAGCAGACGCAGGCGTTGCAGGTCGAGAAGCGGGCGGCGCAGGTGCAGCTGCGTGATCTGCAGGAGCAGGTACGGCAACTCGAGCGACAGGCCGAAACGGGGTTGCCCACGCACAAGTGATGACGTGTCGGTCCGATGGATCGACGGATGAACGAAACCCGGCGAAGCATGCTTCGCCGGGTTTTTTATTGGGCGCGCGTCAGCGGGTGAATGTGTCGGGGGCGTCGGTCAGTCGACGATGGGACAGTTGTGCCGTCCAGTCGAAGCCGGCGGCGGCCGCATTGGTCGACCGTGCGGGGCGATCGGCTTGCAGCGCGTTCGCCATTGCGATCAGCGCGAGCGGATCGTCGAGCGGATCGTGCCGGGCGTCCGGATGCGCCGGCCGCGCGAGACGATCATGCCGATCGCGTGACGGCGCGCGCGACGCATGGCGAGTGACCGGCGGACTGGCCGCGAGCCGCGCAGCGGAGGGCGCGCGCACGGGGGCCCGTGTCGTGCGCTTGCCGTTCGGTCGATCCGGTGACGCCGGCGATGCGGTGGCAACGCGGTGTACGTCGGGTATCGCGCCGGCGAGTCGCGGTGCTGGCTCGGGCGTGGTATCGCGTACGGGCAGCGACGATCCGGACGGCGTTGCGGCGGGACGCGCCGCGATGTGCTGCGCGGGAGCGATGACCGGCGTGGCGGGCTCGACCGCGGCGACACGCACGATGCCCGCGGATTGCGTGAGGTGCGCCGGCACGTCGCCGGCGGTCACAACCGCGAGTACGGGTGCGAGACCCGGGATCGGTTCGTGCACGGCGATCAACCCGCCGATGATACCGAGCGCGCCGATGCTCCAGCAGGTGGCATGCATCGCGCGCCGGTCCCGCGTGCGACCGGGCGTACGTTCCGCGCGCCGTTCGGCTGCGCCGTCCGCAATGGCGGCAATGGTTGGCGCGCAGGCTGACGCCGGTTGCGCAGCCGGCAGCGGTTGCCAGCGACACGCGCGATGCGGGGAATCGACGTCGATGCAGGATGTCGTCAGCGTGGCAAGACCGCGCTTGCCGGGCCGGGCGCCGGACGAGCCGTGGAACGTCCACTCGCGGCCGAACGGCGGCACGCCGTCGAGCGGAGCGACGCGAGGGCGGGCGAGGGCGCCTTCGACGTAAACAAGGGGCGATGGGGTCATGAGGGCGGTGCGCCGTGCGACACGGGTGACCATGCCGACCGCGGCGCGATAGCGTCGCAAATCGTGTCATTGTGGTGAGGCGACGGCGATCGGTCGATCAGATCGGTCTGATTTTGATGTGCCTTTCGGGGCGATACGTACGAGCCGGATGCAGCGATGACGACTGCAGGCCCGGCACAACGCACTTTTGTGATGCCGGCCGACTTGCGCACGGCCGACTTCTCGCTCACATACAGCCTCTCGACGACGATTGGCGGCTTCACGCCTGCGATCTCGACGCTGCTGATTCACCAGACGGGCAACAAGGCGGCGCCGGGGCTGTGGCTGAGCGTTGCCGCGATCTGCGGACTGATCGCGACGCTCGTGCTGTATCGCACGCCCGAGTCGCGCAATCGGTACAAGGCGGCCTGACGACGCCTGCATCGCGTCACGTTGGATGCCAAAGGGAGCGCGTCGCACTCCCTTTGGCTTATGCCCTTCGGGTGTATTCAGGCGTCGCGCAGCGCGCCGGCGACCGCGGCCGCCACGTCGAGCCATTGTCCGGGCGTGGACTGGCGGGCGAGCCGGGCGTGCGGATACCACGGGCAGTCGTCGCCGGTGAACCAGCGCCAGTCGGCGGCGAACGGCAGCATGATCCACAGCGGCTTGCCGAGCGCGCCCGCGAGGTGCGCGACCGCCGTATCGATCGTGACGACGCCGTCGAGCCGTTCGATCAGCGCGGCCGTATCGGCGAAGTCGTTCAGCCGGCCGTCGAGGCGATGCACGCGCGGATGCGCGTCGACGCGCGCCCGTTCGTCGGCGTCGAGCGCGGGCTGCAGCACGATCCAGTCGATGTCCGGCAGCGCGAGCAGCGGCGCAAGCGCGTCGAACGGCATCGAGCGGTTTTCCTGCGCCTGCCGGCGCCCCGACCAGGCGAGACCGAACTTGCGCTTCGCCTGGCCGCCGAGCGAGCCGCGAAAGCGCCGGCGCGCGGTGTCGGGTGCGCCGAGGTAGCGCGTGTTCGCGACGATGTCGGCCGGTTGCAGCCCGAGCAGGAACGGCAGGCTCATCAGCGTGCACGCGATGTCCGCCGCCGGCGGCTTCGCGGCACCCGGTGCGACGAGCGTGACATGCCAGCGCGTCGCGGCCGGCGCGAGCAGCGCGACGAGTTCCGGCTGCACTTCGAGCACGATGCGTGCGCAGCGCGCGCGGGCCAGCGGCACGAAGCGGACGAACTGCAGCGTGTCGCCGAAGCCCTGTTCCGCGCGGATCAGCAACGTGTGCGACGCAATCGGTTCGCCTTGCCAGCGCGGCAGCGCGCCGAGCGGCGTCGCGCCCGGCGTGTCGTGGCGCGTTTCGTACGCGGGCAGGCCGCGGGTGAAGTCGCCCAGCGTCAGCAGCGTGACGGCGCGGTGCAGTTGCGCGAGCTTCAGGTCGGGCGCGACGCGCAGCGCCTGGTCGAATGCGCGCAATGCCATCTCGTGCGCGCCGAGCGCGTGATGCGCATTGCCGAGATTCAGCCATGCGAGGCTGAACGATGGATCGAGGCCGACCGCGCGTTCGTAGTAGGGCAGCGCGTCGCGCTGGCGTGACTGCGCGCTCAGCGCGTTCGCGAGCCCGAAGAGCGCGAGCGGAAACGGCGGGTGCAGCGCGAGCGCGGTTTCGAACGCGGCGGCGGCTTCGCCGTGACGGCCGACGGCCTCGAAGGTATTGCCGAGATTGAAATGCGCGGCGACGAAGCGCGGCTCGGCCGCGATCGCCGCCTGAAAGTGCGCGATCGCGTCGTCGGCCCGGCCCATCGCGTTCAGCGCCATCGCGAGATTGTTGTGCGCGCCGGCGTGCCCGGGCCGCAGCTCGAGTGCGCGATGGAATGCGGCGAGCGCGTCGTCGTGACGACCGAGCGCGTTCAGCGCGTTGCCGAGATTGTTGTGGATCGACGCGTCGTCGGGCGTGAGCCGCAGCGCGCGCGCGAACGCGTCGACCGCATCTTCGTGGCGCTGCAGCGCCGCGTACGCATTGCCGAGGTTGTAGTGCGCGAGCGGAAAGTCGGGCGCGAGCGTCAGCGCGTTGCGAAAGCGGTCGATTGCATCGTCGAGCCGGCCGAGCGCCTTCAGCGCGTTGCCGAGATTGAGCTGCAGCGCGGCATCGCCCGGGCGCAACTCGACCGCGCGCCCGACGAGATCGGCCGCCTCGGCATGTTGCCCCTGCTGATGCCGCAACACACCGAACAGATGCAGCGCGTCGGCGTCGGCGGGATTGGTGGCGAGTGCGGTGCGATAGCCGTGCTCGGCCTCGGCGAGGCGGCCCGCGCGGTGCGCGGCAAACGCTCGGTCGAATGCGGAATCCATGACGCGAAAAACTGACGGAAAGCGCGTATTTTCCCACACTGCGCGCGGCTGCCCCAGATCGGCCGGTCGGCATATGGCCCCGTCACGCGGAGCGGCGTAGACTGGCGGGATTGCGTGTCATCGAGGCGCTCATGGCTGACACACTGCTCGATATCCCGCCCGTGCTGATCGTCGGCGCAGGCCCGACCGGCCTTGCCGCGGCGATGAGTCTCGCGCGTGCCCGCGTGCCGGTGCGCATCATCGACCGGCTCGCCGCGCCCGCGCCGCATTCGCGCGCGATCGGCATCCAGGCGCGCACGCTCGAACTACTGGAGCAGCACCGCACGGTCGAACCGTTTCTCGCGCTCGGTCATCGCGTGCATGCGGCCGCGATGCATGCCGACGGCCGCGTGATCGCGCGGCTCGATTTCGATCCGCTGCAAACGCGCTACCCGTACCTGCTGCTGCTCGACCAGAGCGTCACGGAGCGGGTGCTCGCGGAGCATCTGGCCGGGCTCGGGGTGACGGTCGAGCGCGGCGTCACGCTTGCCGCGTGCGACGCCGGCGGCACGTCGCTCGACGTGACGCTGCGCGGCGCCGATGGCCGGGACGAGCGATTCGCGCCGTCGTACCTGATCGCCGCCGACGGCGCGCACAGCTCGGTACGGCATCTGCTTCACGTGGGCTTCGCGGGCCGTGCGTTCGAACAGACGTTCCTGCTTGCCGATTTCGCGGCGATACCCGACTGGCCCGACGAAGAGATCCACCTGTTCACGACGCCCGACGGCATCGCCGGCCTGTTCCCGATGGGGAGCGGCCGCTACCGGCTCGTCGCCGACCGGCCGCCCGGCGGCGGCCCGTCCCCCGACGCGCAGCCCCCGTCGCTCGACGAATGCGACGCGATCGTGCGTGCCCGCATGGGCGTATCGATCGCGCCGAGCGATCTCGCGTGGTCGTCGTATTTCCATCTGCACAGCCGGATGGTCGACCGGCTGCGCTACGGGCGCGTGTTTTTCGCGGGCGACGCCGCACATGTCCATAGCCCGGCCGGGGCGCAGGGGATGAACACGGGCATCCAGGAAGCGTTCAATCTCGGCTGGAAGCTCGCGCGCGTGCTCGGCGCAGGTACGCCCGAGCGGCTGCTCGACACGTATCACGCGGAACGCCACCCGATCGAGCGCGACGTGTTGCGGCAGACCAGTTTCGTCACGCAGATGGTCGAAGCCGACCACGGTGCGATCAAGCTGCTGCGCGATCACGTCGTGCCGCTGCTGTCGTCGTTCGGCCCGGTGCGCGACGCGGTGCGGCGCACGTTCAGCGAGCTTGGCGTGCAGTACCGGAAGAGTCCGCTCACGCTCGAACGCGTGCTCGATGGCGGGCCGCGCGCAGGCGAGCGCGCCCCCGACGCACTCGTGCATGTGGTCGACGGGCCGCTCGGTCAGGCGCCCGGCACCGCGCGGCTATACGACCTGCACGATCCGGCGAGCTTCACGCTGTTGCTGCTCGAAGCGCCGTCGAGTACCGATCCGGGCGATGTGCCGCCGATTGCCGCGGATGCGCAGGCGCTCGCGCAGGGGCTGGAACGGATCATGCCGGGTGCCGTGCGTGCATGGCGCGTCGCCGATGCCGAAAGCGATGGAGCGGAAGGGCTGATGCAGGCGTACGGCCGCTCGCGGCCGTCGTTCTACCTGTTGCGGCCGGATGGCTATATCGCGGCGCGCGGCCGTACGGCCACCGACGCGAACACGCTGCTGCGTCATTGCGAAAGCTGGTTCGCGGGCATGTCGCTGCCCGCGTAGCGGGGCGCTCAGGCGGAGGCGGCGGCCGGCACGAGCGACGCGCGGTGCGCGGCGATCGCGTCGCGCACGATCGGTATCGCGCGTTGCGCGGCCGCGCCCGACGGATCGTCGAGCGCGGCGAGAAACGCGCGCCGCATCCGCGGTTCCCAGAAGCGCCGGATATGCTCGGCGATGCCGGTCAGCGCTTCTTCGCGATCGGGCATCGACTCGAAGAATGCGCCGATCTGGTTGGCCATGTCGATCAGGTGTCCGTTGTCCATTCCGTCCTCACTTGCCCGTCGTCACGGCAGCCGGTGCGGCGGCGCGGCGCTCGAGCAGGTCGAGCTGCTCCGAGTTGAAGCGCGCATACGCTTGTTGCCACTCGGACGGTTGCGCAACCGGCATCACCTGCACGGCCGTCACCTTGTATTCCGGGCAGTTCGTCGCCCAGTCGGAGCTGTCCGTCGTGATCACGTTCGCGCCCGACTCGGGGAAGTGGAACGTCGTGTACACCACGCCCGGCTGCATGCGGTCGGACACGAGCGCGCGCAGCACCGTCTGACCGGCACGCGACTCGATGCCGACCCAGTCGCCGGTCCGGATCCCGCGATCCTCCGCGTCATGCGGGTGGATCTCGAGGCGGTCCTCTTCGTGCCACTGCACGTTCTCGGTCCGGCGCGTCTGGGCGCCGACGTTGTATTGCGACAGGATACGGCCCGTCGTCAGGATCAGCGGATAGCGCTGCGTGACCTTTTCCGGCGTCGGAATGAACTGCGTGATCACGAACCGGCCCTTGCCGCGCACGAACTCGTCGATATGCATCGTCGGCGTGCCTTCCGGCGCGTCTTCGTTGCACGGCCACTGGATACTGCCGAGCGCGTCGAGCTTCTCGTACGACACGCCCGAGAAGGTCGGCGTGAGCCGCGCGATCTCGTCCATGATTTCCGACGGATGCGTGTAGTGCATGTCGTAGCCGAGCGCTTGCGACAGCAGCAGCGTCACTTCCCAGTCCGCGTAGCCCGCGAGCGGCGGCATCACCTTGCGCACGCGCGAGATGCGGCGCTCCGCGTTCGTGAACGTGCCGTCCTTCTCAAGGAACGTCGAGCCCGGCAGCAGCACGTGTGCGTATTTCGCGGTCTCGTTCAGGAAGATGTCCTGCACGACGATGCATTCCATCGACGACAGCGCGGCCGCGACATGCTGCGTGTTCGGATCCGACTGGACGATGTCCTCGCCTTGGCAGTAGAGCCCCTTGAAGCTGCCGTCGAGCGCCGCGTCGAACATGTTCGGAATGCGCAGCCCCGGTTCCGGTTGCAACGTCGCCGACCATGCCTGCTCGAACTGCGTGCGTACGGTTTCGTCACCGATGTGACGATAGCCGGGCAGCTCGTGCGGGAACGAGCCCATGTCGCACGAACCCTGTACGTTGTTCTGCCCGCGCAGCGGATTGACGCCGACGCCTTCCCGGCCGATGTTGCCGGTCGCCATCGCGAGGTTCGCGATGCCCATCACCGTCGTCGAGCCTTGCGCGTGCTCGGTCACGCCGAGGCCGTAGTAGATCGCGGCGTTGCCGCCCGTCGCATAGAGGCGCGCGGCTTCGCGCACCAGCTCGGCCGGCACGCCCGTCACATCGGCGGTTGCTTCCGGCGAGTTCTCGGCACGCGACACGAAATCGCGCCATTGCTCGAACGCACGCGTTTCGCAGCGTTCGGCGACGAACGCGTCGGCCACCAGCCCTTCGGTGACGATCACGTGCGCGAGCGCATTGATCATCGCGACGTTGGTGCCGGGGCGCAGCGGCAGGTGATGCGTGGCCTTCACGTGCGGGCCGTCGACCACGTCGATGCGGCGCGGGTCGATCACGATCAGCTTCGCGCCTTCGCGGATGCGCCGTTTCAGGCGCGAGCCGAACACCGGATGGCCGTCGGTCGGGTTCGCGCCCATCACGACGATCACGTCGGCGTGGCCGACCGACGCGAAGGTCTGCGTGCCGGCCGATTCGCCGAGCGTCGTCTTCAGCCCATAGCCGGTCGGCGAATGGCACACGCGTGCGCAGGTGTCGACGTTGTTGTTGCCGAACGCGGCGCGCACGAGCTTCTGCACGAGGTAGGTTTCCTCGTTCGTGCAGCGCGACGACGTGATGCCGCCGATCGAATCGCGGCCGTACTTCTGCTGCAGCTTGCGGAATTGCGTCGCCGCGTAGGTGAGCGCCTCTTCCCAGCTGACCTCGCGCCACGGGTCGGTGATCTTCTCGCGGATCATCGGCTTCGTGATGCGGTCCTTGTGCGTTGCATAGCCCCACGCGAAGCGGCCCTTCACGCACGCGTGGCCTTCGTTCGCGAGGCCGTTCTTGTGCGGCGTCATCCGCACGACCTGCGTGCCCTTCATTTCGGCCTTGAACGAGCAGCCGACGCCGCAGTACGCGCAGGTCGTGACGACCGAGTGCTCGGCCTGGCCGAGCTGGACGACGGTCTTTTCCTGCAGCGTGGCGGTCGGGCACGCGGCGACGCACGCGCCGCACGATACGCATTCCGATGCCATGAACGATTCGCTCTCGCCGGCCGCGACACGCGATTCAAAACCGCGCGCGGTGATCGTCAGCGCGAACGTGCCTTGCGTTTCCTCGCACGCGCGCACGCAGCGGTTGCAGACGATGCATTTCGACGGGTCGTACGTGAAGTACGGGTTCGATTCGTCCTTCTGCTCGCGCAGGTGGTTTGCGCAGTCGTTGCCGTAACGTACTTCGCGCAAGCCCACCACACCGGCCATGTCCTGCAGTTCGCAGTCGCCGTTGGCGGGGCAGGTGAGGCAGTCGAGCGGGTGGTCGGAGATGTATAGCTCCATCACGTTGCGGCGCAGCGACTGCAGCCGGTCCGACTGCGTGCGCACCTTCATCCCGGCTTCGGCGGGTGTCGTGCACGATGCCGGGTAGCCGCGCCGGCCTTCAATCTCGACGAGGCACAGACGGCACGAGCCGAACGGCTCGAGCGAATCGGTCGCGCAGAGCTTGGGGACATTGACGCCGGCTTCGATCGCCGCGCGCATCACCGACGTGCCGGCCGGCACCGTGACCGGCTGGCCGTCGATTTCGAGCGTGACGTCGGTATCGGCATGCCGTTGCGGCGTGCCGTAGTCGGTATCGTCGAACGGATCGAATGCGCGCGCCTGTGCGGCGCTCTTGCACGCGCATTGGCCCGAGCCGCAGCCGCCTTGGCGGACGTTGTTCGTGTCGAGGGACATGCAGGGCTCCTTCTGGGTCAGGCCGCAGCCTTGACCGGACCCGCCGCGGCTTGCTTGCCGTCGGCGAGCCCGAAATCTTCGGGGAAATGGTCGAGCGCGGACAGCACCGGATACGGCGTCATCCCGCCCATCGCGCACAGCGAGCCGGCGAGCATCGTGTCGCACAGATCGCGCAGCAGCGTGACCTGCCGCTCCGACGTATCGCCTTCGCGAATCCGTGCGATCGTCTCGACGCCGCGCGTCGAGCCGATCCGGCACGGCGTGCACTTGCCGCACGATTCGATCGCGCAGAACTTCATCGCGTATTCGGCGAGCTCGGCGAGATTCGACGTGTCGTCGTGCAGCACGATGCCGCCGTGGCCGACGACCGCGCCGATTGCCGTGTACGCCTCGTAGTCGAGCGGCACGTCCCATTGATGTTCGGGCAGATAGGTGCCGAGCGGGCCCCCCACTTGGGCGGCGCGCGCGGGCCGGCCGCTTGCCGTGCCGCCGCCGTAGTCGAACAGCAGCTCGCGCAGCGTGACGCCGAAGGCGAGCTCGACGAGGCCGCCGTGGCGAATGTTGCCTGCGAGCTGGAACGGCAGCGTGCCGCGCGAGCGGCCCATCCCGTAGTCGCGATAGAACGCGGCGCCCCGCGCGAAGATCACCGGCGCGGTCGCGAGCGTGATCACGTTGTTGATCACGGTCGGCTGGCTGAACAGGCCGGCGAGCGCAGGCAGCGGCGGCTTCGCGCGCACCACGCCGCGCTTGCCTTCGAGCGATTCGAGCAGCGCCGTTTCCTCGCCGCACACGTACGAACCGGCACCCTTCGCGACGAGCAGGTCGAACGCATGCGCGGAGCCGAGCACGTGCTCGCCGAGCCAGCCGGCTTCGCGGGCGCGCTCGATCGCGGTTTCGAGTGCGGCGATCGCGTGCGGGTATTCGCTGCGCACGTAGATGTAGCCGAGCGTCGCACCCGTCGCGATGCCTGCGATGATCATCCCTTCGATCAGGCAGTACGGGTCGCTTTCCATGATCAGGCGATCGGAGAACGTGCCCGAATCGCCTTCGTCCGCGTTGCAGACGATGTACTTCTGCGTCGCGCTGGCCTGCCGCACCGTGCGCCATTTGATGCCGGCCGGGAAGGCCGCGCCGCCACGGCCGCGCAACCCCGATTCGATCAGCGTCTCGCAGGCGGCGTCGCCGTCGAGCGCGAGAGCGTTCTTCAGGCCGGCGAGGCCGTCGTGCTTCAGGTAGTCGTCGATCGACAGCGGATCGGTCAGGCCGATGCGCGCGAACGTGAGGCGCTGCTGGCGCGCGAGATACGGCAGCGCATCGACGAGGCCGACGCCGCTCGGATGCGTGCCGCCGTCGAGCCAGTTGGCGTCGAAGAGGGCGGGCACGTCAGCGGCCGACAGGTTCGCGTAGCCGACGCGTCCGGCGGCCGTGCCGACCTCGACGAGCGGCTCGAGCCACAGCAAACCGCGCGAGCCGTTGCGGATCAGTTCGACCGCGACGCCGCGCCGCTCGGCTTCCGCGACGATCGCGGCGGCGAGGGCATCGGCGCCGAGCGCCAGCGCGGACGAATCGCGCGGAACGTAGATGCGGGTCGTCATGCGGCCTCCGGGGTGTGGGCGGCCGCGTCGGCGAGCAGGGCGTCGAACTTCTCCGGCGTGACCTTTGCGTGCAGCACGCCGTTGACCGTCATCGACGGCGATTGCGCGCACAGTCCGAGGCAGTAGACCGACTCGAGCGCGACGTCGCCCGGCGCGTGCGCATCGGCGCCATCGCCGTGCGCGGCGTCGAACCGGCAACCGGTGCGGGCTTCCGCGTGCGCGGCCAGCGCTTCGCAGCCCATGCTGCGACACGCCTCGGCGCGGCACATCTGGATCGTCACGCGGGCGGGCGGCGCGGTGCGGAAATGGTGATAGTAGGTGAGCACGCCGTGGACTTCCGCGCGCGACAGGTTCAACGCCTTCGCGAGCGGCGCGACGCAGCCCGCCGGCACGTAGCCGGCGTCGTCCTGGATCGCATGCAGGATCGCGACGAGCGAGCGGCCGGCGCGTGCATGGCGCTCGACGAGCGCGTCGGGCGCAGGGGAATTCGGGGACATCGGTTATGCTCCTCCAAAGTCTCATATGCGCTGGGAATGCATATAGTGCGCAACGAGACTTCGTTCTGATTGATTTTGACCAACGATAAGCGGAAGATTTCGCGGTCGCAATAGGAAATCGGAGTACATAATTGATTCGAATCGAATGCGACGCGTATCTGACCGTACGCGACACGGAGGGGCGCACGGCGAGCCTGTCGGACGTCGCGCCGTTGCTGGAGCTCGTGGCCGACACGGGCAGCATCGCGCAAGCCGCGCAGGCGAAGGGGCTGTCGTATCGGCACGCGTGGGGCATGCTGCGCGCGCTGGAATCGTGCGTCGGCGGCGAATTGATCGAGACCGCCCGCGGCAAGGGATCGACGTTGTCGGAACTGGGGCAGGCTGTCGTCGACGCGCAGCGCCTCGCGCGCAGCCGTCTCGACGGGAACTTGCGCGCGCTGGCGGCCGAGGTGGCAAGTGACCTGAACCGGCGGCTCGCGCAGCGCGACGGCGCCGTGCGCATCCACGCATCGCACGGCTATGCGGTCGCGACGCTCGTCTCCGCGCTCGTCGACGCGCAGGCCGCCGTCGACATCAAGTATCGCGAGAGCGTCGAGGCCGTGCAGGCGCTTGCGCGCGGCGAATGCGACCTGGCCGGCTTCCATCTGCCGCGCGGCGCGTTCCGCGAGCAGTGTGCTCAGATCTACCGGCCGTGGCTCGACGACACGCGTCACGTACTGATTCATCTGACGCGTCGCCAGCAGGGGCTGTTCGTGCCGCGCGGCAACCCGAAGCAGGTCCGCGGGCTCGCCGATCTCGCCCGCAACGACATCCGCTTCGTCAACCGGCAACCGGGGTCGGGCACGCGCATGCTGCTCGATCTCGCGCTGCGCGCGATCGGCATCGACCCCGAGCGTATCGACGGCTATGCGTCGGCCGAACTCACGCATTCGGCGATCGCGGCGTTCGTCGCGAGCGGGATGGCCGATCTCGGCTTCGGCGTCGAGCCGGCCGCCCATCACTTCGGGCTCGATTTCATCCCGGTCGTCGATGAGGACTATTACTTCGCGTGCGAACGCGCGCGGCTCGACGCGCGGCCGCTCGCCGGCGTGCTGGAGCTGCTGCGCGACGCGCGCTTCGTCGAGCGCGTCGCGCATCTCGACGGCTACGATCCGGCCGCGTGCGGGGCGCTGACCGGCATCGCGGCAGGGCTTGCCGGCGGCAGCGGGGCGGCTGCCCCGGACGGCAATGCACGGTAATGGCGACACGCGAGAACTGCGCTGCAGCAGCGGGGGATTTGCGCTACGCTTGCCGCTTGATCAACGTTCCAACAAGCACGCCGTTCAGGCGTCATCCCGCCATGAAATTTTCCGTTCCCTTCTCTGCGGCAGCGTTGACCGCGGGGCTTCTGGTCGCTGTTTCGCCGTTTGCGCTTGCGCAGAATTCCCCGGGCGTGCCTGGCGGGATCCTGAGCGAGCAGTTTCGCCTGAACGAGCATCCGCAGATGCCGTTCGCGGCGTCGAGCCCGTCGCAGAAATACCAGAGCGGCAAGAAGTCGGCGCTGCGCCGCAAGGGCGACCTGGGTGACCCGAACGGCTGCAACCTGAAGTGCCCGATGGATACGCAGTAAAAACACCACGCGCCGGTGCCGGCGCACGTATCGGCACGCGCCTGATCAATGACCGCACACCTGCCGCGCGGTCTCCTCGAGCCCCGTGAAGCTTGCTGCTTCGCGGGGCTCGTGTTTTGTGGGGCGTCGTCGTGCCAGGCGGTGACGACGTGATGAATGCGGAATCTAGGGTTAACCCTGGATTCAGGAAGAATGTCTTCCAGAAACCTGCCTTATTCTTAAGCACTCACCTACATAAACTTCGGTTTGTCAGCGATGAACGGGTGTTCACCGCGAAATCAGATAAATCTGGAGGTAGGTCATCATGAAGTCGCTCGTTCAAGCCGTTGTCGTTGCTGCCGCTCTCGTTGCCCCGGTCGTGTCGTTCGCGCAGTCCGGCTCGGCACTCACCCGCGCCCAGGTTCGTGCCGAACTGGTTCAGCTCCAGCAGGCCGGTTACAACACCGCCAGCGGCGAAGATCCGCACTATCCGGAAGCGATCCAGGCTGCCACCGCCCGGGTTGCCGAGCAGCAGCGCAGCGCGCTCGCGCAGGCGCAAGGCGCCGATGCCAGCGGCTATGGCGCGCAAGTGCAGGGCGCATCGGCAGCGGGTTTGCGTGCGATCGACGTGCGTCCCGCCAGCGCGGAAGAAATGAAGTCGCTCTATCGCGGCAGCTAAGCTGCGCATTGCCCGGCGAGACCGCGGGCCGGGCGCGACGACGCGTCGTGCCCTGGGCCGCAGTGCCGGGCAGGGTGTCGTTCGGTGCAATCGATTTCCGCGCGGACGGCACCGACCCTCCGTCACCTCCTGCCGCTGGAACACCGGCGGCATTCAGCCCGGCCCGTCCGGGGCCGGGCGCTTTTTCGGCAGGATCGGATGCGACGTGTCCGGCCAACAAAAAACCCCGCAGACTCGCGTCATGCGGGGTTTGTGCGTCAAGCGCGGAATTTGGTGGAGGCGGCGGGAATCGAACCCGCGTCCAGAAGCGCTCCACGACTAGTTCTACATGTTTAGTTCAGTCATTTGATTTAACCGCAGCGACGCGGACGAACACGCTGCACTACGGCGATTCGCTAGGTTTTCGACCCTGGCGTCGCGACGCCGACAGGGCTTAACTGACGTAAATGACCTCTGGCGGTATTGCTACCGGTCTTGCGACACTAGCCCGTCAGTGAACTAGGCAGAGGACGGCGGCCGTTAGGCTGCCAGTGCGAACGTATCGTCGTTTGCAGTTACGATTTTCCCATTGATTAACGAGGTGACGGGTCCTCGACATGCCCTAGCCGCTTCACAACCCCTGTCGAAACCAGGTCGCCCCCGCGGATAAGATCAAGCATTATAGCCCAACATCGCGCAGCAGTTGGCGCAGTTGCTGCGTCGTGTCGACGAGATGCTGCGCTTGCCAGTCGGCCGGCGCGGGGCCGTCGCCGCAGTAGCCGTACGCGGCCGCGATCGTCGCCATGCCCGCTGCGCTGCCGGCCTGGATGTCGCGAAGATCGTCGCCGACATAGACGATGCGCTCGGGCGCGAGTGTCATTTGCTCGGCCGCATGCAGCAGCGGGGCCGGATGGGGCTTCGAGTGCGGCGTCGTGTCGCCCCCGACGATGCAGGCCGCGCGCGGCGTCAGGCCGAGCAGGTCGGCGAGCGGTGCGGTGAGGCGCATCACCTTGTTCGTGACGATGCCCCAGCGTACGCCGCGCGCATCGAGTTCATCGAGCGCGTCGTCGATGCCGGGGAACAGCGCCGTGTGCACGCAGATGTCCGACGCGTAATTGGCGAGGAATTCGTCGCGCATCGCGTCATAACCGGGCGATTGCGGGTTGATGCCGAATGCGCCGCCGAGCAGGCCGCGCGCGCCGGCCGATGCCAGCGGCCGCAGCACGCCAAGCGGCGTTTCGGGCAGGCCGCGCACGCGCTGCATCTTGTTCACGGCGGCGGCGAGATCGGGCGCCGTGTCGGCGAGCGTGCCGTCGAGGTCGAACAGCACGGCATCGCAGTGCAGCAGGCGCGGCGCGTCGAGTGCGACCTGCTCGGTCGAAAGGGGAGTCGTCATGCCGGTCGGAAGGTCAGGCGCCGCGGCGGCACGCGACGAGATAGTTGATGTCCGTGTCGTTCGACAGCGCGAAGCGCTTGCCGATCGGGTGATAGGTGATGCCCTTGATCTCGACGATGTGGAGGTTGGTCCCGCGCACGAAGCTCGCCAGTTCCGACGGGCGGATGAACCGCGCATAGTCGTGCGTGCCCTTCGGCAGCATCTGCGCGATGTACTCCGCGCCGATGACGGCGAACAGGTAGGACTTCAGGTTGCGGTTCAGCGTCGAGAAGAACACCCAGCCGCCGGGCTTCACGAGCGTCGCGCACGCGGCGACGACGCCTGCCGGCGACGGCACGTGCTCGAGCATCTCCATGCACGTGACGACGTCGTAGGTGCCCGGCTCGCGTTCGGCGATCGCTTCGGCGGCGATCGCCTCGTAGTCGACCGTGATGCCGCTTTCGAGGCTGTGCAGATCGGCGACGCCGAGCGCTTCGGTCGACAGGTCGATGCCTTTGACCAGCGCGCCGAGCCCGGCCATCGATTCGGACAGGATGCCCCCGCCGCAGCCGACATCGAGCGCGCGCTTGCCGGCCAGGTGCGCATGCGCGTCGATCCAGCCGAGCCGGACCGGGTTCAGGTCGTGCAAGGGTTTGAATTCGGCATTCGGGTCCCACCACCGATGGGCGAGGTCGCTGAATTTCTGGAGTTCGTGCGGATCGGCGTTGGTCATGTCGGCAAACGGGCTACGGAAGGAGGGCGGTGCGTCGGTACGTCAGCCCCGAGTATATAAGCGGGCGGACGACGAGGCCAGCGAGCGCCTGGACGGGCGTCAAAGAAAAAGCCCCGCCGGAGCGGGGCTTTGAAGCAGTCGAAAACCGCGGCTTACTGTGCCGGAACGGTCGTCTTCTGAACTTCTTGCGTACCGACCACTTCGACTTCGACGCGGCGGTCCGGTGCGAGGCAGGCGATCAGTTGCTTGCGGTTCTTCTGGTTGCAGCCGGTCGTGACCGGGTTGCGCTTGCCCTTGCCTTCCGTGTAGACCTTGTTGGCCGGGACACCCTTGCTGACCAGGTACGACTTGACTGCTTGCGCACGGCGCAGCGACAGACGGTCGTTGTACTTGTCCGAACCGATGCGGTCCGTGTAGCCCGTGGCGACGACCACTTCCGTGTTCATGCCTTCGATCTTCGCTGCGAGCTCGTCCAGCTTCTGCTTGCCGACCGGCTTGAGCGTTGCCTTGTCAAAGTCGAACAGTGCGTCGGCCTGGTACGTGATCTTCTGGCTCGAGATGGCCGGAGCGACCGGAGCGACCGGCGGCTGCGGTGCTTGGGCGACCAGCGCGCCATCGCACTTTGCATTGGCGGTGGCCGGCGTCCAGAACGCGTCACGCCAGCAGAGCTCGTTCGTGCCGTTCATCCACACCCATTCGCCCGTGCCGTTCACCCAGTTGTCGTTGACGGCTTGACGCGACGCCGGCACGGACTGTGCCGAAGCGGATGCAGCCATAACTGCGGTAGCTGCAATGAACGCGAGCTTTGAAAGTTTATTCATATTTCTCCTCTCGAAATTGAGATTACCGCAGGTTTACTGCGAGCCTGTTGACGGTGACAAGTCATACATTGCTCGAAGTATAACATTGGTGCGGCACAAAAAACGCGGCGCCGCTCTGTGTAGACTTCGAGCAGCGTCTAACTTTCAGTGCGTTGGCATTTTGCCATATCGTTCCCTTCCTACGAAAAAAAATCCTCCCCACCCTAAGATCGCTTCAACTTTGTGGTGCATGCGCAACACCGGCCTGCTGTAACTTTCAGGAATTGTCAAGAGCGTGTCCGCGAAATTGCGCGGGAGGCCGCAAATGTTTACTGGCGTGCGGAAACGGATTTGCGTGAAAACCCGGGTGCCTGAAAGGGCGCGATCGCGATTGGTTCGGGGTGCCGTTGTCGTCGCCACGATTTTTGCTGTTTACATATAGAGGGGGCGGCGAACTGGCGGCTGATGGGCGCATGTTAGAATCTCGCGTTGCGTTGCGCATGCAGCGCCCACGCGAAAGGCGTTCGCCGTCTTCGCTCCGAAACGATACGGATACATGGATCAATTCGCCAAAGAGACCCTGCCCACCTCCCTCGAGGAGGAAATGCGCCGTTCGTATCTCGATTACGCGATGAGCGTGATCGTCGGACGTGCCCTTCCGGATGTCCGCGATGGCCTGAAGCCCGTGCACCGGCGCGTACTGTTCGCGATGCACGAACTGAACAACGACTGGAACCGCGCGTACAAGAAATCGGCGCGTATCGTCGGTGACGTGATCGGTAAGTATCACCCTCACGGCGATACCGCGGTGTACGACACGATCGTGCGGATGGCGCAGGACTTCTCGCTGCGCTACATGCTGATCGACGGACAGGGCAACTTCGGCTCGATCGACGGCGACAATGCCGCGGCGATGCGTTACACCGAAATTCGCATGGCGAAGATCGGTCACGAACTGCTTGCCGACATCGACAAGGAAACGGTCGACTTCGAGCCGAACTACGACGGCAACGAGATGCAGCCGTCGGTCCTGCCGGCGCGCATCCCGAATCTGCTGATCAATGGCTCGTCGGGCATCGCGGTCGGCATGGCGACCAACATCCCGCCGCACAACCTGAACGAAGTCGTCGACGCGTGCCAGCATCTGCTGGGCAACCCGGAAGCGACGATCGACGAGCTGATCGAGATCATCCCGGCGCCGGACTTCCCGACGGCCGGCATCATCTACGGCGTCGCCGGTGTGCGCGACGGCTACCGCACCGGCCGCGGCCGTGTCGTGATGCGCGCGGCCACGCACTTCGAGGAGATCGACCGCGGCCAGCGGATGGCGATCATCGTCGACGAGCTGCCGTACCAGGTGAACAAGCGTTCGCTGCTCGAGCGCATCGCGGAGCTCGTCAACGAGAAGAAGCTCGAGGGCATCTCCGACATCCGCGACGAATCCGACAAGAGCGGCATGCGCGTCGTGATCGAGCTGAAGCGCGGTGAAGTGCCCGAAGTGGTGCTGAACAACCTGTACAAGGCGACGCAGCTGCAGGACACGTTCGGCATGAACATGGTCGCGCTCGTCGATGGCCAGCCGAAGCTGCTGAACCTGAAGGAAATCCTGCAGTGCTTCCTGTCGCATCGACGCGAAGTGCTGACGCGCCGCACGATCTACGAACTGCGCAAGGCCCGCGAACGCGGTCACGTGCTCGAAGGTCTCGCGGTCGCGCTCGCGAACATCGACGAGTTCATCGCGATCATCAAGGCTGCGCCGACGCCGCCGATCGCGAAGCAGGAGCTGATGGCCCAGCCGTGGGATTCGTCGCTCGTGCGCGAGATGCTGACGCGAGCCGAGGCCGAGAACGCATCGGCGGGCGGCCGCTCCGCGTATCGTCCGGAAGGCCTGAACCCGGCATTCGGCATGCAGGCCGACGGGCTGTACCGTCTGTCGGACACGCAGGCGCAGGAAATCCTGCAGATGCGTCTGCAGCGCCTGACCGGTCTCGAGCAGGACAAGATCATCGGCGAGTATCGCGAAGTGATGGCGCAGATCGCCGACCTGCTGGACATCCTCGCGCGCCCCGAGCGGATCACGACGATGATCGGCGAAGAGCTGGCGACGGTGAAGGCCGAATTCGGCGACGCACGCCGCTCGAAGATCGAGTTGAACGCGACCGAGCTGAATACCGAAGACCTGATCACGCCGCAGGACATGGTCGTCACGATGTCGCACGCGGGTTACGTGAAGTCGCAGCCGCTGTCCGAGTATCGCGCGCAGAAGCGCGGCGGGCGCGGCAAGCAGGCGACGCAGATGAAGGAAGACGACTGGATCGAGACGCTGTTCATCGCGAACACGCACGATTACATCCTATGCTTCTCGAACCGCGGCCGCGTGTACTGGGTCAAGGTCTATGAAGTGCCGCAGGGCTCGCGCAACTCGCGCGGCCGTCCGATCGTCAACATGTTCCCGCTGCAGGAAGGCGAGAAGATCAACGTCGTGCTGCCGGTCAAGGAATTCTCGGCCGACAAGTTCATCTTCATGGCGACGTCGCTCGGCACCGTGAAGAAGACCCCGCTCGAAGCATTCAGCCGCCCGATGAAGAAGGGCATCATCGCGGTCGGTCTCGACGACGGCGACTACCTGATCGGTGCATCGATCACTGACGGCGCGCACGACGTGATGCTGTTCTCCGACGCCGGCAAGGCCGTGCGCTTCGACGAAAACGACGTGCGCCCGATGGGGCGCGAAGCGCGCGGCGTGCGCGGCATGCAGCTCGAGGACGGGCAGCAGGTCATCGCGCTGCTGGTCGCCGGCAGCGAAGAGCAGACCGTGCTCACCGCGACCGAGAACGGCTACGGCAAGCGCACGCCGATCACCGAGTACACGCGTCACGGCCGCGGCACGAAGGGGATGATCGCGATCCAGACGTCCGAGCGCAACGGCAAGGTCGTCGCCGCGACGCTGGTCGACGCCGAGGATCAGATCATGCTGATCACGACGGCTGGCGTGCTGATTCGTACCCGCGTGTCCGAGATCCGCGAGATGGGGCGCGCAACGCAAGGTGTTACACTCATCAGTCTTGATGAAGGTACGAAGCTCTCCGGCCTGCAGCAGATCGCGGAAGCCGAAGAGGGCGATGGCGAGGCCGACGAGGCGTCGGACGGCGAAGCCTAAGAACGAATGAGATTCGAGCCGCCGCCGGCGCATGGCGCCGCGGTCGGCGAGCAACCATTCATATTTCCAAAAGGGAGTGATGATGCAAAAGCAATTCAAGCAACTGGTTCTGCTGGCTGCACTGGTGCCGACTTTCGCGATGGCGCAAGCGCTGTCGAATTCCGCACCGGCTGCAACCGCGGCAGCTGCGCCGATCGACGCCGACAAGAAGGCAGCGATCAAGGATCTGCTCGACGCGATCGACGCGCCGAAGCTCGTGTCGGCTATCGGCAACAGCGCCGAAATGCAGGCAAAGCAGCTCGTGCCGGCGATCCTGTCGGACGCGCTGTCGGAAAACAAGTCGCTGAACGACAAGCAGAAGCAGGCCGCCGTGCCGTCGCTGCAGAAGAACGCAGTGCCGAAGCTGGTTGACGGCGCGGGCAAGGTGTTCGGCACGCAGCAGTTCCAGAACGACGCGATGTCGGCTCAGTACGACGCGTATGCGAAGTACTACAGCACGTCGGAGATCAAGGATCTGACGACGTTCTACAAGAGCCCGACGGGCCGCAAGTTCATCCAGGTTCAGGATCAGGTTGGCCGCGACGTGGTCAACGGCCTGATGCAGAAGTACATGCCGCAAGCGATCCAGGCGACGCGTGCGCAGGCTGACAAGGAAGTCGCGGCAGTCAAGCCGGGCAAGTAAGCCGTCCGGGCACGCGGCCCGGCCGTTCGGCCGGGTTTGGCGGGAGCCTGATGACAGTGCGATAATGGCCGTTTGCGCGCGAGCGCAAGCGGCCATTCCTTTTCTGGCGCGGTTCTTTCTGCCGGCGGCAAGCCGGTCGCAAGCCGGTCGCGTCCCTCCCGAGGTTTTCACGATGCGCGTCTTTAATTTCTCCGCCGGCCCTGCGGCGCTCCCCGAGGAAGTGCTGCGGCAGGCCGCCGACGAAATGCTCGACTGGCACGGCAGCGGCATGAGCGTGATGGAGATGAGCCATCGCGGCAAGGAATTCATGTCGATCCACGAAGCGGCGCTGACCGACCTGCGCGAGCTGCTCGACGTGCCGGCCAGCCACCGGATCCTGTTCCTGCAGGGCGGCGGCATTGCCGAGAACGCGATCGTGCCGATGAACCTGCTCGGCTCGCGCAAGACCGCCGACTTCGTCGTGACGGGCTCGTGGTCGCAGAAGTCGTTCAACGAGGCGAAGAAATACGGCACGCCGCATCTGGCCGCCTCCGGCAAGACGGCGGACGGCTTCACGCGCGCGCCCACCCGCGCCGACTGGCAATTGTCGGACGATCCGGCCTACGTGCATCTGTGCACGAACGAGACGATCGACGGCGTCGAGACGTTCGAGATTCCCGACCTCGGCGACGTGCCGCTCGTCGCGGACGTCTCGTCGCACATCCTGTCGCGCCCGATGGACGTCGCGAAGTACGGCGTGCTGTTCGGCGGTGCGCAGAAGAACATCGGGATGGCCGGCGTGACGGTCGTGATCGTGCGCGAGGATCTGCTCGATCGCGCGCTGTCGATCTGCCCGTCCGCATTCGAATGGAAGACCATCGCCGCGAACAACTCGCTGTACAACACGCCGCCCACTTACGCGATCTACGTCGCGGGCCTCGTGTTCCAGTGGCTGAAGCGGCAGGGCGGCCTCGAGGCGATCGAGGCCCGCAATATCGAGAAGGCGAAGCTGCTCTACGACACGATCGATGCGAGCAGCTTCTATCTGAACAAGGTCGAGCCGGCGGCGCGTTCGCGGATGAACGTGCCCTTTTTCCTGGCCGACGAAACGCGCAATGAAGACTTCCTTGCCGGCGCAAAGGCGCGCGGGCTGCTGCAGCTGAAGGGCCACAAGTCCGTCGGCGGCATGCGGGCGTCGATCTACAACGCGGTGCCGCTCGCGGGCGTGAAAGCGCTCGTCGAGTACATGAAGGACTTCGAACAGCACGGCGCCTGACGGCGGCGCTGTTCAAACAGCACGGCAAAACGCATGGACGACGAACTGAATTCCAGCCTGAAACCGCTGCGCGATCGCATCGATGCGATCGACGCGCAGCTGATTGCGCTCCTCAACCAGCGCGCCGCGGTGGCGCTCGAGGTGGGCGAGGTCAAGAAGCATTTCAATGCACCGGTGTTTCGGCCCGAGCGCGAACTGCAGGTGATCGCACGCCTGCAGGACATGAGCGCGGGGCCGCTCGCGAGCGAGCACATCAGCGCCATCTGGCGCGAGATCATGGCCGCGAGTCGCGCGCTCGAGCAGACGATTCACGTCGCGTTCCTCGGCCCGGTCGGCACGTATAGCGAACAGGCGATGTTCGAGTATTTCGGCCAGTCGATCGAAGGGCTGCCGTGCCCGTCGATCGATGAAGTGTTCCGCTCGGTCGAGGCAGGCGCATCCGCATTCGGTATCGCGCCGGTCGAGAATTCGACCGAAGGCGCGGTGTCGCGCACGCTCGACCTGTTGCTGCAGACTCAGCTGCTGATCAGCGGCGAACTCGCGCTGCCGATCCATCACAACCTGCTCACGCAGAGCGGCACGCTCGACGGCGTGACGCGCGTCTGCGCGCATGCGCAGGCGCTCGCGCAATGCCAGCAGTGGCTTGCCGCGAACGCGCCGCAGCTCGAGCGGCAAGCGGTGTCGAGCAACGCGGAGGCCGCGCGTCTCGCAGCGGCCGACCCGAGCGTCGCGGCGATCGCGGGCGATCGCGCGGCCGCGCACTACGGGCTGCAGATCGCGTTTTCGCTGATCCAGGACGATCCGCACAACCGCACGCGCTTCGTGATCGTCGGCAAGCAGCCGGCCGGGCAGAGCGGTCACGACCAGACGTCGCTGATCGTATCGGTGAAGAACGAGCCGGGCGCCGTATTCAAGCTGCTCGAACCGCTCGCGCGGCATGGTGTGTCGATGACGCGCTTCGAGTCGCGTCCGGCACGCGTCGGCACGTGGGAGTATTACTTCTACATCGACATCGAAGGGCACCGGGACGAGGCGGCCGTGGCTGCCGCGCTCGCGGAGCTCGGCCAGAAGGCCGCGTTCCTGAAGATACTCGGTTCGTATCCGCGCGCGCGCTGACGCGCAGCGGCCCGTCGCCTGCCACGTGCCGGCGGCGCGGCGAAGCGGGCAGGGCAGGCCGGGCGGCGCTGCCGAAGGCGGGTTCGGGCGGTATCCGGTGCAGGTCGCGCCGGATGCGGGCCCGTAGCCCGGAATCTGGATCTCCGTGTGCGGGGCGTCGTTCCGTGCGCGTCACTTGGCTCTTGTCGTGTCAGGCTTTGCATTCAACAAACTGGTCATCTTCGGCGTCGGCCTGATCGGCGGATCGCTGGCGCGCGCGCTGCGCGAGCGTGCGCCGGGCGGCGCGGGCGAGGTCGTCGGCGTCGGCCGTTCGCGTGCATCGGTCGAGCGCGCGCTGGCGCTCGGCGTGATCGATCGCGCGGCGGCGCTCGATGACGATGCGCAACTGCGCGACGCGCTTGCCGGCGCCGATCTCGTGCTATTGGCTGCGCCCGTCGCGCAAACGGGCCCATTGCTCGCGCGCATCGCGCCGTGGCTCGACGCAGCGACGATCGTCACCGACGCGGGCAGCACCAAGTCCGACGTCGTCGCGGCCGCGCGCGAAGCGCTCGGTACGCGGATCGCGCAGTTCGTGCCGGGGCATCCGATTGCCGGACGCGAGTCGAGCGGTGTCGAGGCCGCGTTGCCGGATCTGTACGTCGGCCGCAATGTCGTGCTGTGTCCGCTGCCGGAGAACGCCCCCGAGGCGGTTGCGCGGATCGATGCGATGTGGCGGGCGACCGGCGCCGACGTGCGCACGATGAGCACGGCGCAGCACGACCGCGTATTTGCATCGATCAGCCATCTGCCGCACGTGCTGTCGTTCGCGCTCGTCGAGCAGATCCTCGGCGAGGCGGATGCCGAGCTGAAATTCTCGTACGCGGCGGGCGGCTTCCGCGACTTCACGCGCATCGCCGCGTCGAGCCCGGAAATGTGGCGCGACGTGTGCGTCGCGAATCGCGCGGCGCTGCTCGACGAGCTCGACGGCTATACGCGCGTGCTCGCACGGCTGCGCGAGGCGATCGACGCCGGCGACGGCGCGGCGCTCGAAGCCGTCTTCACGCGCTCGCGCGCCGCACGCAAGGCATGGCAGGAGCGTGGCGCGCAGCCCGCTGCCGAACCGCTCAAGAAATAACAGGACGATTCCCATGGACTATCTCGATCTCGGCCCGTATTCCAGCGCATCGGGCACCGTGCGCCTGCCCGGCTCGAAAAGCATCTCGAACCGCGTGCTGCTGCTCGCGGCGCTCAGCGAAGGCGACACGACGATCACGAACCTGCTGGATTCCGACGACACGCGCGTGATGCTCGATGCGCTCGGCAAGCTCGGCGTGAAGCTCGCGCGTGATGGCGACACCTGTGTCGTCGCCGGCACGCGCGGTGCGTTCACCGCGAAGACCGCCGACCTGTTCCTCGGCAACGCGGGCACCGCGGTGCGGCCGCTGACGGCGGCGCTCGCGGTCAACGGCGGCGACTATCGCGTGCACGGCGTGCCGCGCATGCACGAGCGCCCGATCGGCGATCTCGTCGACGGCCTCCGACAGATCGGTGCGCAGATCGACTACGAACAGGACGAAGGCTTCCCGCCGCTGCGGATCAAGCCCGCGTCGATCACGGTCGACGCGCCGATCCGCGTGCGCGGCGACGTGTCGAGCCAGTTCCTCACGGCGCTGCTGATGACGCTGCCGCTCGTGAAGGCGAAGGACGGCAGGATCGTCGTCGAGGTCGACGGCGAGCTGATCTCGAAGCCGTACATCGACATCACGATCAAGCTGATGGCGCGCTTCGGCGTGACCGTCGAGCGCGACGGCTGGCAGCGCTTCGTCGTGCCGGCCGGCGTTCGCTACCAGTCGCCGGGCCGGATCATGGTCGAGGGCGATGCGTCGTCGGCGTCGTACTTCCTTGCGGCCGGCGCGCTCGGCGGCGGCCCGCTGCGCGTCGAGGGCGTGGGGCGCGCGAGCATCCAGGGCGACGTCGGCTTCGCGAACGCGCTGATGCAGATGGGCGCGAACGTATCGATGGGCGACGACTGGATCGAGGTGCGCGGCATCGGCCACGACCACGGCAGGCTCGAGCCGATCGACATGGACTTCAACCTGATTCCGGACGCGGCGATGACCATCGCGGTCGCGGCGCTGTTCGCGAGCGGCACGAGCACGCTGCGCAACATCGCGAGCTGGCGCGTGAAGGAAACCGACCGCATCGCCGCGATGGCGACTGAGCTGCGCAAGGTCGGCGCGATCGTCGAGGAAGGCCCCGACTATCTGGTCGTCACGCCGCCGCAGCAGCTCACGCCGAACGCGGCGATCGATACGTACGACGATCACCGGATGGCGATGTGCTTCTCGCTCGTCAGCCTGGGCGGCGTGCCCGTGCGGATCAACGATCCGAAGTGCGTCGGCAAGACGTTCCCCGACTATTTCGACCGCTTCGCCGCGCTCGCCAAAGCCTGACCCGACCGTATCCGATGAAATCGACCCGACCCTTTCACCCGACTCCCGTCATCACGATCGACGGCCCCACTGCTTCCGGCAAGGGCACCGTCGCGGCACTCGTCGCCGCGCACCTTGGCTTCCACCTGCTGGACAGCGGTGCGCTGTACCGTCTAGCGGCGCTCGCGAGCGTGCGCTACGGCATCGCGGCGGAGGACATCGATGCGCTCGTGAAGCTGATCGACGATCTTCACATCACATTCCGCGAAGGCTGCGCACAGCTCGACGGCGTCGATGTGTCGAACGACATCCGCGCGGAAGCGATCGGCAACCGCGCGTCGGCGATCGCCGTGCACGGGCCGGTGCGCGCCGCGCTGGTCGCGCGCCAGCGCGCGTTCCGCAAGACGCCGGGCCTCGTTGCCGACGGGCGTGACATGGGCACCGTGATCTTCCCGGACGCCGTGCTGAAGGTGTTCCTGACGGCCAGCGTCGAGGCACGCGCGACCAGACGGCATAAGCAATTGATGCAAAAAGGTTTTTCTGCTAATATAGATGACTTGCTCCGGGATCTTCGTGAACGTGACGCGCGCGACAGCAATCGCGCAGCCGCGCCGCTGAAGCCTGCGGCAGATGCCGAGCTGCTCGATACGTCGGCGCTTTCGGTCGACGAAGCCGTCGACCAGGTGCTGCAGTGGTACCGGGCGCTCGGCCAGCCCGCCTGAGAAGGCGGGCAGCAGTAGGTGCTTCGCGCGCAAGTGTGTGCGAAGCGTGTTTCAAACCCTTAACCCCGTGTGGACCTCGATCTGGCCCTTTCAGCCTGCCATTCCGGCCGGCGTGGCACAGCGATCCATGCACAATCAGATTTTTATGTCCGACCTGCAAACCTCCACCCCGAATACCGAATCCTTTGCGGCTCTGTTCGAAGAGTCGCTGACCCGTCAAGACATGCGCGCCGGCGAAGTGATTTCCGCCGAAGTCGTGCGCGTCGACCACAACTTCGTGGTCGTCAATGCAGGCCTGAAGTCCGAGGCTTACATTCCGATCGAGGAATTCCTGAACGATCAGGGCGAGGTTGAGGTGCAGTCGGGCGATTTCGTGTCCGTCGCGATCGACGCACTCGAAAACGGCTACGGCGACACGATCCTGTCGCGCGACAAGGCGAAGCGCCTTGCATCGTGGCTGTCGCTGGAAAAGGCCCTCGACAACAACGAACTCGTCACCGGCACGATCACCGGCAAGGTGAAGGGCGGCATGACCGTGATGGTCAACGGCATCCGCGCGTTCCTGCCGGGTTCGCTGGTCGACACCCGTCCGGTCAAGGACACGACCCCGTACGAAGGCAAGACGCTCGAATTCCGCGTGATCAAGCTCGATCGCAAGCGTAACAACGTCGTGCTGTCGCGTCGTGCAGTGATCGAAGCGACCCAGGGCGAAGAGCGCGCAAAGCTGCTCGAGACGCTGAAGGAAGGCGCGATCGTCAACGGCGTGGTCAAGAACATCACCGACTACGGCGCGTTCGTGGACCTCGGCGGCATCGACGGCCTGCTGCACATCACCGACATCGCATGGCGTCGCGTGCGTCACCCGAGCGAAGTCCTGTCGGTTGGCCAGGAAGTCACCGCGAAGATCCTCAAGTTCGACCAGGAGAAGAACCGCGTCTCGCTGGGCATCAAGCAACTGGGCGACGATCCGTGGGAAGGCATCTCGCGCCGTTACCCGTCGGGCACGCGTCTGTTCGGCAAGGTCACGAACATCACCGACTACGGCGCATTCGTCGAAGTGGAATCGGGCATCGAAGGCCTGGTCCACGTGTCGGAAATGGACTGGACCAACAAGAACGTTGCGCCGTCGAAGGTTGTCCAGCTGGGCGACGAAGTCGAAGTCATGGTCCTCGAGATCGACGAAGACCGCCGTCGTATCAGCCTCGGCATGAAGCAGTGCAAGCCGAATCCGTGGGATGACTTCAGCCGCAACTTCAAGAAGGGCGACAAGATCACGGGCGCAATCAAGTCGATCACCGACTTCGGCGTGTTCATCGGTCTGCCGGGCGGCATCGACGGCCTGGTCCACCTGTCGGACCTGTCGTGGAGCGAAACCGGCGAAGAAGCTGTTCGCAAGTACAAGAAGGGCGACGAAGTCGAAGCAATCGTGCTCGGTATCGACGTCGAGAAGGAGCGTATTTCGCTCGGCATCAAGCAGCTCGAAGGCGACCCGTTCAGCAACTACGTTGCAATGAACGACAAGGGCTCGATCGTCGACGGCGTCGTGAAGTCGGTCGATGCAAAGGGCGCGGTCATCACGCTGACGGGCGACATCGAAGGCTACCTGCGCGCATCGGAAATCGCACAGGATCGCGTCGAAGATGCGCGCAACGTGCTGAAGGAAGGCGACAAGGTCAACGCGATGGTGATCAACATCGATCGCAAGTCGCGCGGCATCAACCTGTCGATCAAGGCGAAGGATTCGGCTGAACAACAGGAAGCGATCCGCGGCCTGCAGTCCGACACCAGCGCTGCTGCGACCGGTACGACCAACCTCGGCGCGCTGCTGAAGGCGAAGCTCGACGGCCAGAACCAGTAAGCCTTACGAGGTCTGCTGAAGTATGACCAAATCCGAGTTGGTCGCGCAGCTGGCACTGCGATTTCCGCAACTTGTCCTCAAGGATGCGGATTTCGCGGTGAAAACGATGCTCGATGCGATGTCCGACGCCCTGGCCAAAGGGCATCGCATTGAAATTCGGGGTTTCGGCAGCTTTGGCCTCAACCGTCGCCCGGCGCGCGTCGGACGCAACCCGAAGTCGGGGGAGAAAGTGCAGGTGCCCGAGAAGTTCGTGCCGCACTTCAAGCCTGGCAAGGAATTGCGTGAACGCGTCGACGGCCGCGCGGGTGAACCGCTGAAGGCTGACGATCCGGATGACGAGCGTTGAGCGTCATTCGGTTTGCCCGGAACCTGTCCGGCGAAGGCTGAAAAGAAAAGCGCCCCTTGCGGGCGCTTTTTTCATTTCCAGCGGCCGTGTGGCCATGCGTACCCGCAGGATGTGCGGTGACGCGGAAACGCTTCCTTTACAATACGGGTCGATTCGGCGCCGCGAAGGGGAGTCGCGCGCTACGGCAAACCTCAACAAAGAGAGGGCTACATGAAGTTTATCGTCTGGCTGATCCGGGTATTGGTGTTCGTGCTGCTGCTGGTGCTCGCGCTGGCCAATACGCAAACCGCGACGCTGAATTTCCTGGCCGGCTATGCTTGGCAAGCGCCGCTGATCCTGATCGGCCTCGCGTTCTTCGTCGTGGGCCTGCTGGCCGGTCTGTTGTCCGCACTGCCGGCGATCTTCCGCCTGCGTCTCGAGAACGGGCGCCTGAAGCGCGATCTGCGCGCGGCGCGCGAAACCCCGGCCGTCGTCGATCAGCCGCCGATGCCGCCCGTCATTTAACACGGACGCCGCGCGACCCTCGCGCGGTTTTCGTCTCTGCTTCGATATTTCGCATGGATCTGGATTTCTGGTGGTTGCTCGCGATTCCGGTGGCGTTTGCGCTCGGCTGGGCGGCGTCACGCTATGACCTGAAGAATCTCCTGTCGGAGAGCGCCAACCTGCCGCGATCGTATTTCCGCGGCCTGAATTTTCTGTTGAACGAACAACCGGACAAGGCAATCGACGCGTTCATCGAGGTTGCGAAGCTCGACCCCGAGACGGTCGAGCTGCACTTCGCGCTCGGCAACCTGTTTCGCCGCCGCGGTGAAACGGACCGTGCGATTCGCGTGCACCAGAACCTGCTGAGCCGCACGGACCTGCCGGTCAACGAGCGCGACCATGCGCTGTACGAGCTCGGCCAGGACTTCCTGAAGGCCGGCCTGCTCGATCGTGCCGAGGAGGCGTTCCACCGGCTCGCCGACGGCGACTACGCGCTGGGCGCGCAGCGGGCGTTGCTGACGATCTACGAGATCGAGAAGGACTGGAACAAGTCGATCGATACCGCGAAGCGCATCGAGTCGATGAGCGACAAGCCGCTTGGCACCGAAATCGCGCAGTTCCATTGCGAGCTCGCGCAGGACGCGCTGCAGCGCAAGGACGCGGCGGCTGCAGCCGAACAGTTGAAGCTTGCGCTTGCCGAAAACCCGCAGAATGTCCGTGCGACGATCCTGTCCGGCGATGCGGCGGCGGCGGCGGGCGATTCCGCGGCCGCGATCGAGCACTGGAAGCGTGTCGAAGCGCAAAACCCGGCGTATCTGCCGCTCGTCGCCGACAAGCTGATGAAGGCCCATGTCGCGCTCGACAAACCGGTCGAGGGCGCCGAGCTGCTGATGGATTACGTCGAGCGCTATCCGTCGAACGACCTGCTCGATATCGCATATCAGCACATCGCCGGGATGCGCGGCCAGGAAGCGGCGCATACGCTCGCGCGTACGCAGATGGAGAAGTCGCCGAACCTGTCGGGCATGCTGCATCTGCTCGACGCGCAGATCGCGGCTGCCGACGAGCCGCGTCGTAAGGAGCTTGAAATGATGCGCGCGCTGATCAAGCAGCGCACCAAGAATCTGCCACGCTATACGTGCCAGAATTGCGGTTTCCGGGCACGGCTCTTCTACTGGCAGTGCCCCGGATGCAGCGGTTGGGAAACCTATGCGCCGCGCCGCGTCGAACCTGCGATGCCGGGCTGATCCCGGCGGGCAGCGCCGACGCGCCGCGGTTGCCGCCGGGTCTGGCCCGGCGGCCAAGTTAGTCAATTACCGGGACGTACCGGAACATCTATGAAAATCACGATCATCGGCACCGGCTATGTCGGTCTTGTCACGGGTTCCTGTCTCGCCGAGATCGGCCACGACGTCTTTTGTCTGGATGTCGATCCGCGCAAGATCGACATCCTGAACAACGGCGGGATGCCGATTCACGAACCGGGTCTGCTGGACATCATCGCGCGCAACCGCGCGGCCGGGCGCCTGCGCTTCTCGACCGACATCGAGGCCAGCGTCGCGCACGGCGAGATCCAGTTCATCGCGGTCGGCACGCCGCCCGACGAGGACGGGTCGGCCGACCTGCAATACGTGCTCGAGGCCGCGCGCAACATCGGCCGTCACATGACGGGTTTCAAGGTGATCGTCGACAAGTCGACGGTGCCGGTCGGCACCGCGCAGCGCGTGCGCGGCGTGGTCGACGAGGCGCTTGCCGCCCGCGGGCTCGGCGGCAGCGTCGCGCATCGCTTCTCGGTCGTATCGAATCCGGAATTCCTGAAGGAGGGGGCGGCCGTCGAGGACTTCATGCGCCCGGACCGGATCATCATCGGCGTCGACGACGACGAGACGGGCACGGTGGCGCGCGAGAAGATAAAGAAGCTTTACGCGCCGTTCAACCGCAATCACGAGCGTACGATCTACATGGACGTGCGTTCGGCGGAATTCGCGAAATACGCGGCGAACGCGATGCTCGCGACGCGTATCTCGTTCATGAACGAGATGTCGAACCTTGCGGACAAGGTCGGCGCCGACATCGAGGCGGTACGCCGCGGGATCGGCTCCGATCCGCGCATCGGTTATCACTTCCTGTACGCGGGCGTCGGTTACGGTGGCTCGTGCTTCCCGAAGGACGTGCAGGCGCTGATCCGCACCGCGGGCGAGAACGGCCAGCCGCTGCGGATCCTGGAGGCCGTCGAAGCGGCCAACTCCGCGCAGAAGGATGTCTTGATCGGCAAGATCGAGCAGCGCTTCGGCTCGGACCTGACTGGTCGCGAATTCGCGGTCTGGGGCCTTGCGTTCAAGCCGAATACGGATGACATGCGCGAGGCGCCGAGCCGTCGGCTGATCGCCGCGCTGCTCGGGCGCGGTGCTACCGTGCGCGCCTATGACCCGGTTGCGATCGACGAGGCGCGCCGCGTGTTCGCACTCGATCTCGGCGAAGATGCCGACGCGCTCGCGCGCCTGCACTTCGTCGATACCCAGGACGCGGCCGTGAGCGCCGCGGATGCGCTCGTGATCGTCACCGAGTGGAAGGAATTCCGAAGCCCGGATTTCACGCGCCTGAAGGCGGAGCTGAAGGCGCCGGTGATCTTCGACGGGCGCAACCTGTACGAGCCGGACGCGATGGCCGAACTCGGCATCGACTACCATGCGATCGGACGCCCGCGTGTCGATCCCCAGTCTCTTTCCCGAGGATGAGCGCACGATGACTGCCCTTCGCGAAGTGGTGCCGGTACCGCGCGCGCAGCTCGCGCGCGCCCGCGTGCTCGTCGTCGGTGACGTGATGCTCGACCGCTACTGGTTCGGCAACGTCGACCGTATCTCGCCGGAAGCGCCGGTGCCCGTCGTGCACGTTCAGCGTCAGGAAGAGCGGCTCGGCGGCGCGGCCAACGTCGCGCGCAACGCCGTGACGCTCGGCGGTCAGGCCGGGCTGCTGTGCGTGGTCGGCTGCGACGAACCCGGCGAGCGGATCGTCGAGCTGCTCGGCAGCAGCGGCGTGACACCCCATCTCGAGCGCGATGCGGCGCTGCCGACGACCATCAAGCTGCGCGTGCTCGCGCGCCAGCAGCAGTTGCTGCGCGTCGACTTCGAGGCGACGCCGACCCACGAAGTGCTGCTCGCCGGGCTTGCGCGTTTCGATGCGCTGCTGCCGCAGCACGACGTCGTGCTGATGTCGGATTACGCGAAAGGCGGCCTGACACACGTGACGACGATGATCGAGAAGGCGCGCGCGGCCGGCAAGGCGGTGCTCGTCGATCCGAAGGGCGGCGACTGGGCGCGCTATCGCGGCGCATCGCTGATCACGCCGAATCGTGCCGAGTTGCGCGAAGTCGTCGGTCAGTGGCACTCGGAAGACGACCTGCGTGCACGCGTCGCGAAGCTGCGCGCGGAGCTCGATCTCGATGCGCTGTTGCTCACGCGTTCGGAAGAGGGGATGACGCTCTTTTCCGCCTCGGGCGAACTGCACGCGCCGGCGCTCGCGCGCGAGGTGTACGACGTGTCGGGCGCGGGCGATACCGTGATCGCGACCGTCGCGACGATGCTCGGCGCGGGCGTGCCGCTCGTCGATGCCGTCGTGCTTGCGAATCGCGCCGCGGGGATCGTGGTCGGCAAGCTTGGCACGGCGACCGTCGACTACGACGAACTGTTTCACTGAGCGTAGCGTGCGGCGCGTGCGCCGCACGCATGCCTCCCATTTTTCAGGCAGGACGACCATGACCCTCATCGTCACCGGCGCAGCCGGTTTTATCGGCGCGAACATCGTCAAGGCGCTCAACGAGCGTGGCGAATCGCGCATCATCGCGGTCGACAATCTGACGCGCGCGGACAAGTTCCGGAATCTCGTCGATTGCGAGATCGACGACTATCTCGACAAGACAGAATTCGTCGAGCGCTTCGCGCGCGGCGATTTCGGCAAGGTGCGTGCGGTGTTCCACGAAGGCGCCTGTTCGGACACGATGGAAACCGACGGCCGCTACATGATGGACAACAACTTCCGCTACAGCCGCGCGGTGCTCGATGCGTGCCTCGCGCAGGGCGCGCAGTTCCTGTACGCGTCGTCGGCAGCGATCTACGGCGGCTCGACGCGTTTCGTCGAGGAGCGTGAGGTCGAGGCGCCGCTGAACGTCTACGGCTATTCGAAGTTCCTGTTCGACCAGGTGATCCGCCGCGTGCTGCCGAGCGCGAAGAGCCAGATCGCCGGGTTCCGCTACTTCAACGTGTACGGCCAGCGCGAGACGCACAAGGGGCGCATGGCGTCGGTCGCGTTCCACAACTTCAACCAGTTCCGCGCGGAAGGCAAGGTCAAGCTGTTCGGCGAGTACAACGGTTATGCGCCAGGCGAGCAGACGCGCGATTTCGTGTCGGTCGAGGATGTCGCGAAGGTGAACCTGTTCTTCTTCGATCATCCGGAGAAGTCGGGCATCTTCAACCTGGGCACCGGCCGTGCGCAGCCGTTCAACGACATCGCGTCGACGGTCGTCAACACGCTGCGCGCGCTCGACAACCAGCCGCCGCTGACGCTCGCGCAGCAGGTCGAGCAAGGGTTGATCGAATACGTGCCGTTCCCGGACGCGCTGCGCGGCAAGTACCAGTGCTTCACGCAGGCCGACCAGACGAAACTCCGTGCGGCTGGCTACGATGCCCCGTTCCTGACGGTGCAGGAAGGTGTCGACCGTTACGTTCGTTGGCTGTCCGGCCAGGTTTAAACGCAGGCGTCGCATCGCTAGACTGGGTCTCACGGTCGGCAGCCGCCGGCCGTTTTCATCGGAGATCCAGCACATGATCAGGAAATGGTTTGCCGCCGCCGCGATGTTCGGCGCGATCGCGTCGGCCTGGGCGGCCGTCGACGTCAACACCGCGAACGAGGATGCGCTCGTCGGCATCAAGGGCATCGGCCCGGCGCGGGCAAAGGCGATTCTCGACGAGCGCGGCGCACGCGGTCCGTTCAGGAGTGCGGACGATCTCGCGTCGCGCGTGAAGGGCATGGGTGGCCATACGGTCGAGCGCCTTCAGCAGGAGGGGTTGACGATCGGTGCGGCCGGTTCGGGTGCGGCGGCGCCCGCCGCCGGCAAGCCCGCTGCGGCGAAACCCGCCGCGGCACCTGCCCGCACGGCGCAGAAGTAACGCCCGCACGACACAAGGCTCCTTCAGTCGCCGTCATTGCGACGGCTTCCCGCGGCATGCCGCGGGTTTTTTGCGTGCATGCTGCACGCGCACCATCGTGAATTGTGCGGCATGCCTATTCCATCGTCGTAATGGGGTTGCCGGCGCGGGCCCCTGCGGTGGTTTACAATCAATCGATTGATCGGCCTCGCACTCACGGTATCCCCATGGCTTACAAAACTATCGAAGACACGATCGGCAACACACCGCTCGTGCAACTGGTCCGCCTGCCGGACGACGAGATTCGCGCACGCAACAACGTGGTGCTCGCGAAGCTGGAAGGCAACAATCCGGCCGGTTCCGTGAAGGATCGCCCGGCGCTGTCGATGATCAGCAAGGCCGAGGCGCGCGGTCGCATCAAGCCGGGCGATACGCTGATCGAGGCGACGAGCGGCAACACGGGCATTGCGCTCGCCATGGCGGCGGCGATCCGCGGCTACAAGATGGTGCTGATCATGCCGGAGGACTTGTCGGTCGAGCGTCGGCAGAGCATGGCCGCTTACGGCGCTGAAATCATCCTGACGCCGGTGAAGGGCGGGATGGAACTGGCGCGCGACCTCGCGGAGCAGATGCAGCGCGAAGGCAAGGGCGTGATCCTCGATCAATTCGGCAACCCCGACAATCCGGTCGCGCACTACGAAACCACCGGCCCGGAGATCTGGCGCGACACCGAAGGGCGCATCACGCACTTCGTGTCGGCAATGGGCACGACGGGCACGATCATGGGCACGTCGCGCTATCTGAAGGAACAGAATCCGGCGATCGAGATCGTCGGCGCGCAGCCGGAAGACGGGTCGCGCATTCCGGGCATTCGCAAGTGGCCGGAGGCTTATATGCCGACGATCTTCGATCGCAGCCGCATCGATCGCGTCGAGAACGTGGGCCAGGCCGCGGCGGAAACGATGGCGCGCCGGCTCGCGGCCGTCGAAGGCATTTTCGCCGGCATCTCGTCGGGCGGCGCATGCGAAGTCGCGATGCGCATCGCGCGCCAGGTCGAGAACGCGACGATCGTGTTCATCGTCTGCGATCGCGGCGATCGCTATTTGTCGACCGGCGTGTTTCCTGCCTGAGTCCGGTCGGCCCGCGCGGGATCAAGCGAAAAAAAGCGCCGCACAAGCGGCGCTTATTGTTTGGCGGACCCGCGCTTACTGCGCCTGCGTGTCCACGGGCGGCAGCGGCAGTGCGCCGCTCGCTTCCATCTGCGCCTTCACGGCTTCGCCGAGCTGGTACACGGTGAGTGCATAGAAGAAACTGCGGTTGTAGCGCGTCAGCACGTAGAAATTCTTCAGGCCGAGCATGTATTCGGTCGCGCGCCCCGGCGACGGCAGGTCGACCACGGTGACCGGCGTGCCGGCCTCGGTGGTGATGTTGACCATCGGCTCGTTGAGCGTCATGCCCGCGCGCAGCAGTTGCGACAGCGCCCAGTGCGGCTCGGGCTGGCCGTCGGCGGCGGCCTGCGCGATGCCGAGGCTGCCCGTGTCGGGCGTGATGCGCCAGACCACCGGGCGGTCGGTTTCCCAGCCGTGCTGCTTCAGGTAGTTCGCGACGCTGCCGATCGCATCGGCAGGACTGCTGCGCAGATCGACGTGACCTGCGCCGTCATAATCGACCGCGTACTCGCGGATGCTGCTCGGCAGGAACTGCGGGATGCCGATCGCGCCCGTGTACGAGCCGAGCACGGTGGTCGGGTCCAACTGGTTGTCGCGGGCCCAGACCAGGAAATCCTCGAGGTTCTTGCGGAAGGTCGCCTGGCGGCTGTCGCGATTCGGCGTGTCCGGATAGTCGAACGTGAGCGTCGTCAGCGCGTCGAGCACGCGGAAGTTGCCCATGTAGCGCCCATAGATCGTTTCGACGCCGATGATGCCGACGATCACTTCGGGCGGCACGCCGAATTCCGCGGACGCACGCTGTAGCGTCGCCTGGTTCGCCTTCCAGAATTTCACGCCCGCGTTGATGCGGATCGGCTCGATGAAGCGCGAACGATAGACGCGCCAGTTCTTCACCGAAGGCGTCGGCGCGGGCTTCACGAGCTTGACGGCGGTGGCCGAGTAGCTGATGCGCGAGAACAGCGCATGCAGGCTCGCGGAATCGAAACCGTCGCGGCTCGCCACTTCGTCGATGAACGCATCGACCTTCGGGTTGTTCGCGTAACGCTGCGGAACGATTTCCTCTTCGAAGGTCTGGCCTTGCGGCGCCGGCTGCTGCGGTTGCGCCTGAGCGACGAGCGTGCCGGAGGACTTCGCAGGCTGCGTCTGCGCGACGGCGGGTGCGGCGGCCAGCGTAGCGGCGACGGCGGCGGCAACGAGCGGAACGCGAACGTGGAACAGACTGGAGAGAAGGGCGGCAGGCTTGCTGGAATTCATGTCGAAGCGGGCGGACAGGGCGATGGGGTTCGGCGCAGTATACCCGCGCATCCGGCGCGCCGGGGCGAAGCAGCGCACCGTTGTGGTAAGTTAGCGGCGAATTCGCGGCAGACGATGGACATCATTGATGGAGACCTGCGGCGCACCTCGCGCCGCGGATGACAGCTTATGGCAACCGCCTTCTATACGCACCCCGACTGCATGCTGCACGAGATGGGGGAATGGCATCCGGAATGCCCGGCCCGACTGTCGGCGATCCAGGATCAGCTGATCGCGAGCCGCATCGACGACCTGATCGTGCACGAATCCGCGCCGTTCGCGAGCGAGGTCGCACTGGGCCGCGTGCATACGCAGGCACATATCGACTACATCCGCAGCATGACGCCCGTCGACGGCTACGTCGAGATCGATCCCGATACGCTGATGAACCGAGACACCTGGCGCGCTGCGCTGCGTGCGGCCGGCGCCGCGATCGCGGCGACCGACGCGGTGATCGAAGGCCGCTACGCGAATGCGTTCTGCAGCGTCCGGCCGCCCGGCCATCATGCGGAACCCGCGCGTGCGATGGGCTTCTGCTTCTTCAACAACGTTGCAATCGCGGCGCGCCATGCGCTCGACGTCCATGGGATCGAGCGCGTCGCGATCATCGATTTCGACGTGCATCACGGCAACGGCACCGAAGCCGCGTTCGCGAACGACGAGCGCGTGCTGATGTGCAGCTTCTTCCAGCATCCGTTGTACCCGTTCTCGGGCGTCGATCACCAGGCGCCGAACATGGTCAACCTGCCGATGCCCGCGCGCAGCAACGGGATGGCGATCCGCGAAGCGGTCGACATGTTCTGGCTGCCGCGTCTCGACGCGTTCAAGCCGCAAATGCTGTTCGTGTCGGCCGGTTTCGACGCACATCGCGAGGACGACATCGGCAACCTCGGTCTCGTCGAGGCCGATTTCGAATGGCTGACGGCGCAGGTCGTCGACGTCGCGCGGCGGCATGCACAGGGCCGCATCGTGAGCTGTCTCGAGGGCGGCTACAACCTGTCCGCACTCGGGCGCAGCGTCGTCGCGCACTTGCGCGTGCTGGCCGGCATCTGACCGGCAGCGGGGCGGCGCGCGTTCAGCGCGCCGGCACGCGCGCGTGAATCCATGCGATCAGCGCATCGATCACGCGGTCGCGCTCGAGATCGTTCATCGTTTCGTGGAACCCGCCTTCGTATAGCGTCAGCGTGCGATCGGGCGAGCCGACGCGGGTGCCGAACGCGCGGCTGCCGTCGGGCTCGGTCAGCTTGTCTTCGGTGCCGTGATAGACGAGCACCGGCACGCGCAGCGTGCCGCGACCGCATTCGATGCGCCCCATCGCGTCGAGGATTTCGGCCCCGGTGCGCGCCGGCACCGCGCCGTGGTGCACGAGCGGATCGGCACGATTGGCCGCGACGACGGCCGGATCGCGCGACAGCAGCGCCGCATCGATCCTGATCGCGGGAAAGCTCGGCCACACGCGGCTGATGAAGCGGCTCATCGCGAGCATCCAGCGCGGCACGTCGCGTCCCGGTGCAAGCGCGGGGCTCGACAGCACGAGGCCCGTCAGCGCATGGCCGCGGGCCGGCGCGCGTTCGATCGCATACAGCGCCGCGATGGCGCCGCCCATGCTGTGTCCCATCAGGAAGAGCGGCGAATTGCCGCGGGCGGCCTCGGCCACGAGCGCATCGGCATCGTTCAGGTATCCGTCGAAACGCTCGACCCACGCGCGTTTGCCGGGCGACTGGCCGTGCCCGCGCAGATCGATCGCCAGCACGTCGATGCCGGCCGCGTTCAGTCGGGCAGCGAGCGCCGCGTAGCGGCCTGCATGCTCGGCGAGGCCATGCACGAGCGCGATCGTCGCGCGCGGCGGCGCCGTGCCGTCGCCGACCGGCCAGCGGTACGACGCCAGTTCGAGCCCGTCCCCGGTGCGCAGCCGGCCCATGCGGGGCGCGGGCGGCGACGTCGGGCCCGGTGCGGTGGCGGCGGGCGCGGCGGCCGGCGTAGTGGTGGCGGTCATCTGGCGGGTCCCCTGTTCGTTGGCGTCGTGATCGCGATCATAGTCGCGGCATTCCCGCAGCGGCCCAGCGGCGCGCCTCTAATTTCGTCTGGTTATGAAAAGATCGAAATCGATTATTAAGGGGAATGAGGCGTTTGCGGTAAAATCGCCGGTTATTCCAGATGCATCGGCGGCCGACCGCCTGTCGGCCGCCGTTTTGTTTACATGATCGAATTACGCAATCTGTCGCAGCGTTTCCCCGGGCCGTCCGGCTGGGTCGACGCATTGCACAACGTCAACCTGACGATCCCGCAGGGCGAGGTGTTCGGCATCATCGGCCGAAGCGGCGCCGGCAAGAGCACGCTCGTGCGCACCATCAACCTGCTCACGCGGCCGACCGAAGGCAACGTCGTCGTCGGCGGGCGCGATCTCACGCTGTTGCCGGCCGGTGCGCTGCGCGAAGCGCGCCGCGAAATCGGCATGATCTTCCAGCACTTCAACCTGCTGTCGTCGCGCACGGTGTTCGACAACGTCGCGCTGCCGCTCGAGCTCGCCGGCGCGAGCCGTGCCGACATCGAGGCGGCCGTGCTGCCGCTGCTCGACCTCGTCGGGCTGTCCGCGCAGAAGGATCGCTATCCGGCGCAGATCAGCGGCGGCCAGAAGCAGCGCGTCGGCATCGCCCGTGCGCTCGCGAGCAAGCCGAAGGTGCTGCTGTCGGACGAGGCGACGTCGGCGCTCGACCCCGAGACCACGCGCTCGATTCTCGACCTGCTGAAGCGCATCAACCGCGAGCTCGGCCTGACGATCGTGCTGATCACGCACCAGATGGAAGTGATCAAGCAGGTGTGCGATCGCGTGGCGGTGCTCGACGCGGGCCGCGTGGTCGAGGAAGGCCGTGTGATCGACGTATTCCTGCAGCCGCATCACGAAGTGACGCGCGCGCTGATCGGCGACGTGATCGCGCAGGAACTGCCGCCGGCGATGAAGGCACGCGTGGCCGAGCGGTTGAAGACGGGCAGCGGGCATTTGCTGCGGCTTGCGTTCACCGGCTCCGGCGTCGATCAGCCGATCCTGTCGGAGACGATCCGCCGGTACGAACTCGATTTCAACATCCTGCACGGCCAGATCGACGAGATCCAGGGGCAGGCGTTCGGGTCGCTCGCCGTGCTCGCGGGCGGCGAACCGGGCAAGGTCGGGCAGGCGCTCGCGTTCCTGCGCGAGCAAGGTGTGGTGGTAGAGGAGCTTTCGTATGTTGAGTGAGATGTTCGATATGTTCGTGCAGTCGTTCTGGGAGACGCTGATCATGGTCGGCATCTCGGGAGCGGTCGGCGCGCTCGTCGGGCTGCCGCTCGGCGTGCTGCTGTACCTGACCGACCGCCAGGGCGTGCTGCAGAACCTCGGCGTGAATCGCGTGCTCGGCGGCATCGTGAACGCGGTGCGCTCGACGCCGTTCATCATCCTGCTGGTCGCGGTCATTCCGTTCACGCGGCTCGTCACGGGCTCGTCGATCGGCACGGCCGCGGCGATCGTGCCGCTGACGCTCGCGGCCGCGCCGTTCGTCGCGCGACTGGTCGAGACCGCGCTGCGCGAGGTCGATCGCGGGCTGATCGAGGCCGCGCAGTCGATGGGCGCGACGACGTCGCAGATCGTGTTCAAGGTGCTGCTGCCCGAATCGCTGCCGGGCATCGTCGCGGGCTTGACGATCACGTTCGTGTCGCTCGTCGGTTATTCTGCGATGGCCGGTGCGATCGGCGGCGGCGGGCTTGGCGATCTGGGGATCCGCTATGGCTACCAGCGCTATCTGCCGGAAGTGATGTGGACGGTCGTCGCGATCCTGATCGTGTTCGTGCAGATCGCGCAATCGTTCGGCGACTGGCTCGTGCGCCGGCTGAGCCACAAGTAAAACCAGATTCATCCGTTGGGGGAGACGATGCAACGACGCTTCATGCTGAAGTTCGCGGCCGCACTCGGCGCGGCCGCGCTGTTCGCGAGCGCGCACGCGCAGGCCGAAACCATCAAGGTCGGCGTGACGGGCGGCCCGCACGCGCAGATCATGGACGTGGTGAAGAAGGTCGCGGCCAAGAGCGGCCTCGACATCCGCGTCGTCGAATTCTCCGACTACGTGCAGCCGAACGCGGCGCTCGCGTCGGGCGATCTCGACGCGAACAGCTACCAGCACGATCCGTATCTGCAGGCGCAGGTGAAAGATCGCGGCTACAAGCTGATCAAGGTCGCGGATACCGTCACGTTCCCGATGGGCATCTATTCGAAGCGGGTGAAGTCGCTGGCCGAGCTGAAGGCCGGCGCGCGCATCGCGGTGCCGAACGATCCGACCAACGGCGGCCGTGCGCTGCTGTTACTGCAGAAGCAGGGGCTGCTGAAGCTGCGCGCGGACGCCGGACTGAAGGCGACGCCGCTCGACATCGTCGACAATCCGCGCAAGCTGAAGATCGTCGAACTCGATGCGGCGCAGATTCCCCGCTCGCTTGGCGACGTCGATGCGGCGGCGATCAACACCAACTACGCGATGGAAGCGGGGTTGAAACCGAAACAGGACGCGATCGCTATCGAGGGCCCGAACGGCCCGTACGCGAACATTCTCGCGATTCGCGAGGCCGACCGGAGCAAGCCGTGGGTCGCGAAGCTGGTCGCGGCCTATCATTCCGCGGAAGTGAAGCAGTTCATCGAACAGAAGTTCGGCGGCGCGGTCATCGCCGCCTGGTAACACGAGGTACAGGGCGCGCCCGGCTGACGATTAGAGTCGATGATCGAAACCCCGGGCTTTGCGTCCGGGTTTTTTCTCTTTTAAAATAGAACGACCGTTCGCTATTGCCGGCGCGCCGACGAGGAGCGCTATCCTCGATAGCCGCGATGGATTGGGCCGCTTGGCCGCGCAGTCATGAGGCCTCGCTATAGAATGGCCTCTGGTCGTATTCGTAACTTTGGAGCGTGTGCATGAAAATCCTGGTGCCAGTGAAAAGAGTGGTCGATTACAACGTGAAGGTCCGCGTGAAGTCGGATCAAACGGGCGTCGACATCGCGAACGTGAAGATGTCGATGAACCCGTTCGACGAAATCGCTGTTGAAGAAGCGGTGCGCCTGAAGGAAGCGGGCGTGGCGACCGAAGTGATCGCCGTGTCGGTCGGCGTGGCGCAAGCGCAGGAAACGCTGCGCACGGCGCTGGCGATCGGCGCGGATCGCGCGATCCTCGTCGAATCGAACGACAGCGTCGAGCCGCTGGCCGTCGCGAAGATCCTGAAGGCGCTGGTCGACAAGGAGCAGCCGCAGCTGGTGATCCTCGGCAAGCAGGCGATCGACGACGATTCGAACCAGACCGGCCAGATGCTGGCCGCGCTGGCAGGGCTGCCGCAAGCGACGTTCGCATCGAAGGTCACGATCGCCGACGGCAAGGCAACGGTCGCACGCGAAGTCGACGGCGGCGCGGAAACGCTGTCGCTGACGCTGCCGGCGGTCGTCACCACCGACCTGCGCCTGAACGAGCCGCGCTACGTGACGCTGCCGAACATCATGAAGGCGAAGAAGAAGCCGCTGGAAACGGTGAAGCCGGAAGAGCTGGGCGTGGACGTCGCGCCGCGTCTGAAGACGCTGAAGGTGGTCGAGCCGCCGAAGCGCGCGGCCGGCGTGAAGGTGCCGGACGTGAAGACGCTGGTCGAGAAGCTGAAGACCGAAGCCAAGGTGCTGTAAGAGGGAGCGCAAAGAAATGACGATTCTGGTGATTGCAGAACACGGCAACGCGTCGATCAAGGCCGCGACGCTGAACACGGTGGCAGCGGCGGCCGAAGTTGGCAAATTCGTTGGCGGTGACATCCACGTGCTGGTCGCGGGTCACAACGCGCAAGCGGCAGCCGACGCAGCAGCGAAGATCGCAGGTGTTTCGAAGGTACTGCTGGCCGACGCGCCGCAACTGGCCGAAGGCCTGGCGGAAAACGTCGAGGCGACCGCGCTGAACATCGCGAAGGATTACTCGCACATCCTCGCGCCGGCCACCGCGTACGGCAAGAACATCGCGCCGCGGATCGCCGCGAAGCTGGACGTCGCGCAGATCTCGGACATCACGGCGGTCGTCAGCGCTGACACGTTCGAACGCCCGATCTACGCAGGCAATGCGATCGCGACGGTGCAGTCGAGCGACCCGATCAAGGTCATCACGGTGCGTGCAACGGGTTTCGATCCGGTTGCCGCGGAAGGCGGCAGCGCATCGGTCGACAAGATCGAAGCGGCGGCAGATGCCGGCAAGTCGCAGTTCGTGAGCCGTGAAGTGACGAAGCTGGACCGTCCCGAACTCACCAGCGCGAAGATCATCGTGTCGGGCGGCCGCGGTCTGGGCAGCAGCGAAAACTACACGAAGGTGCTGGAGCCGCTGGCGGACAAGCTGTCGGCAGCACTGGGCGCCTCGCGCGCCGCAGTCGACGCCGGCTACGTGCCGAACGACTACCAGGTTGGCCAGACCGGCAAGATCGTCGCACCGCAGCTGTACATCGCGGTCGGCATCTCGGGTGCGATCCAGCATCTGGCCGGCATGAAGGATTCGAAGGTGATCGTCGCGATCAACAAGGATCCGGAAGCGCCGATCTTCAGCGTGGCCGACTACGGCCTCGTCGGCGATCT
>NZ_JBQEON010000035.1:0-69667 GCF_052045245.1 Burkholderia sp. 22313 | reverse complement strand
ATGTCGCGTACTGAGTCGCCCCGGCCGTTGCTCGAGATGCGCCGGATCAGCAAGACGTTTCCGGCCGTGCGCGCGCTCGACAACGTCAGCCTGACCGTCTACCCCGGCGAGATCCATTCGCTGATGGGCGAGAACGGCGCAGGCAAATCGACGCTGATGAAGATCCTGTCGGGCGCCTACCGCGCCGATGCCGGCGGCGAGATCCTGATCGACGGCGAGCGCATCGACGTCGACGGCCCGCTCGCCGCGCGCGATGCGGGCGTCGCCGTGATCTACCAGGAGCTGTGCCTCGCCCCGAACCTGACCGTCGCGGAAAACATCTACGTCGGCCGCGAACTGCGGCACGGCAACCGGCGCTGGGGCACGATCGACCGCGCGGCGATGGCGCGCGGCTGCCAGGACGTGCTCGCGCGTCTCGGCGCGCCGTTCGGGCCCGACACGCTCGTCGGCACGCTGTCGATCGCCGAACAGCAGCTCGTCGAGATCGCGCGCGCCGTGCACACCCGCGCCCGCATCCTCGTGATGGACGAACCGACGACGCCGCTGTCCTCGCGCGAGACCGAGCACCTGTTCGGCCTGATCCGGCAACTGCGCGAGGAAGGTCTCGCGATCATCTACATCAGCCACCGGATGGCGGAGATCTACGAACTGTCGGATCGCGTGTCGGTGCTGCGCGACGGGTCGTACATCGGCACGCTCGAGCGCGACGCGCTGTCGGCCGAGCGGCTCGTCGCGATGATGGTGGGCCGCGACATCTCCGGTTTCTACAAGAAGGAACACGCACCGTACGACCCCGGCCACCTGCTGCTGTCGGTGCGCGACATCGCCGACGGCGAGCGCGTGCGCGGCTGCAGCCTCGACCTGCATGCCGGCGAAGTGCTCGGCATCGCGGGGCTCGTCGGCGCGGGCCGCACCGAGCTCGCGCGACTGATCTTCGGCGCGGAGCCGCGCACGCGCGGCGACGTGAAGCTGGGCGAGCGCGCGTTCGGCGCCCATTCGCCACGCGAATCGATCGACGCGGGCCTCGTCTACCTGACGGAAGACCGCAAGCGCCAGGGCCTGTTCCTCGACATGAGCGTGCGCGACAACATCAACATCGCCGTGTGCAACCGCGATGCACGGCTCGGCGCGCTCGATCTCCCGCGCGGCGCCGAACGCGCACGCGACGCGATCGCATCGCTGTCGATCCGCGTGCCGCACGCGAACGTGAACGTCGGCGCGCTGTCGGGCGGCAACCAGCAGAAGGTGCTGCTGTCGCGCCTGCTCGAGACGAAGCCGCGCGTGCTGATCCTCGACGAACCGACGCGCGGCGTCGACATCGGCGCGAAGTCCGAGATCTACCGGATCATCAACGAACTGGCCCGCGCGGGCGTCGGCGTGATCGTGATCTCGAGCGAACTGCCGGAGATCATCGGCGTCGCCGACCGCGTGCTCGTGATGCGCGAAGGCGAGATCGCCGGCGAACTCGGCGGCCACACGCACACCCCGATCACGCAGGAAGCGATCATCGCGCTCGCCACCGGCTCGCAAGCCGAACTCGCCGACGCGCACTGACCACGGCCCCTTCATTTCCCTCTTCATTCAAGGTACCGAAATGATCAACCCGACCAAGCAGCGGAACCTCGCTTCCGCGCCGGCCCAACCGGTCGCCAACCGCACGCCGCTGATGCGCGGCGCCGATCATCGCGCGCGCATGCAGTCGCTGCTGCGCACCGCCGGCATGCTGCCGGTGCTGCTGGTCCTGTGCATCGGCTTCGGCTTCCTGACCGACGGCTTCTTCACGCTACAGAACCTGTCGATCGTCACGCAGCAGGCATCGATCAACATCGTGCTCGCCGCCGGCATGACCTTCGTGATCCTGACGGGCGGCATCGACCTGTCGGTCGGCTCCGTGCTCGCCGCGTCGGCCGTCGCCGCGCTGCTCGCCTCGACCCTCCCCGGCTGGGGCTGGCTCGGCGTGCCGTTCGCGCTCGCCGTCGGCCTCGTGTTCGGCGCGATCAACGGCGGCCTGATCTCGTTCCTGCGCCTGCCCCCGTTCATCGTCACGCTCGGCGCGATGACCGCCGTGCGCGGCGTCGCCCGCCTGATCGGCAACGACACGACCATCTTCAACCCGCAACTGCCGTTCGCGTTCATCGGCAACGGCACGGTGCTCGGCGTGCCCTGGCTCGTCATCATCGCGGTCGCGGTGATCGCGCTGTCGTGGTTCATCCTGCGCCGCACGGTGCTCGGCATGCGCATCTATTCGGTCGGCGGCAACCCGGAAGCCGCACGGCTGTCGGGCATCAACGTGCGGGCGATCCAGCTGTTCGTGTATGCGGCATCGGGCCTGCTCGCCGGTCTCGGCGCGGTGATGTCGGCCGCCCGGCTCTACGCGGCCAACGGCCTGCAGCTCGGCCAGTCGTACGAGCTCGACGCGATTGCCGCGGTGATCCTCGGCGGCACGAGTTTCGTCGGCGGCGTCGGGTCGATCGTCGGCACGCTGATCGGCGCATTGATCATCGCGGTGCTGACCAACGGCCTCGTGCTGCTCGGCGTGTCCGACATCTGGCAGTACATCATCAAGGGGCTCGTGATCATCGGCGCGGTCGCGCTCGACCGCTATCGCCAGCGCGACTCGGCCCGCACCTGATACCGCTTCCCTCGCTGTTCAACCATCGGGGCGCAGGCAGGTCCTCCTGCGCCCGTTTGCCAACGGACCTTCCGGAGACACAACGACATGTTCAAGCACCACGCCGCCCTGACCGCCGTCGCCTGCGCACTCGCCTTCGGCGCTGCCGCCGCCCATGCCGCCGACAAGCCGCTGAAATCGATCGGCGTCACGGTCGGCTCGCTCGGCAACCCGTACTTCGTCACGATCGTGAAAGGCGCCGAGGCCCGCGCGAAACAGCTCAGTCCGAACGCGAAGGTCACCGCGGTGTCGGCCGACTACGACCTGAACAAGCAGTTCACGCAGATCGACAACTTCATCTCCGCGCACGTCGACATGATCCTGCTCAACGCGACCGACCCGAAGGCGATCGAGCCGGCGGTGAAGAAGGCGCAGGCGGCCGGCATCACGGTCGTCGCGGTGGACGTCGCGGCCGCGGGCGCGAACGCGACCGTGCAGACCAACAACGTGAAGGCCGGCGAGCTGGCATGCGACTACCTCGCGAAGAAACTCAACGGCAAGGGCAACGTGATCATCGAGAACGGCCCGCAGGTGTCGGCCGTGATCGACCGCGTGAACGGCTGCAAGGCCGTGCTCGCGAAGAATCCGGGCATCAAGCTGCTGTCGAGCGACCAGGACGGCAAGGGCTCGCGCGAAGGCGGGATGAACACGATGCAGGGCTACCTCACGCGCTTTCCGAAGCTCGACGGGGTGTTCACGATCAACGACCCGCAGGCGATCGGCAGCGATCTCGCGGCGAAGCAGCTGAACCGCCCGAACATCGTGATCACGTCGGTCGACGGCGCGCCCGACATCGAGGTGGCGCTGAAGTCCAACACGCTCGTGCAGGCGTCGTCGAGCCAGGATCCGTGGGCGATGGCGCAGCAGGCCGTCAACGTCGGCTACGGGATCATGAACGGCCGGAAGCCGGCCAACCCGATGATCCTGATCGAGCCGACGCTCGTCACGCGCGACAACGTGAAGGACTACAAGGGCTGGAGCTCGCACTAACCGCCCACAACGCATCGCAGGCCTGACACGACCATGACCTCATTGACCCAAACGCGCGCGTGGCGCGCCCTCGCCGGCCATCGGGACGCCATGTCCGGCGTCTCGATCCGTTCACGATTCGACCGTGACCCGGCGCGAGCATCGCGCTTCAGCCTCGAGGCGGCCGGGCTTTTCGTCGATTACTCGAAGAACCCTGTCGACGACGAAACCATCGCCCTGCTCGTCGCCGTCGCCCAGGAGGCGGGTGTCGACGCGCATCGCAACGCAATGTTCGCCGGCGAGAGAATCAACCGCACCGAGAATCGCGCGGTGCTGCACGTCGCGCTGCGCGATCGTGCGGGCGCGCAGCGTATCGTCGAGGATACCGACGTGTCGCGGCAGGTCAGTGACGTGCTTGCCCGGATGCGGCGCTTCGCCGGTGCGGTCCGCTCCGGCGAATGGCTGGGCCACACGGGCCGTCAGATCACCGATATCGTCAACATCGGCATCGGCGGCTCGGATCTGGGTCCCAAGATGGTGTGCGAGGCGCTCAAGCCCTACGCGCATGAACGGCTGCGGATGCATTTCGTCTCGAATGTGGACGCAGCCGACATCACCGAAGTGCTCAAGCGCGCGAATCCGGAGACCACGCTGTTCATCGTGTCGTCGAAAACCTTCACGACACGCGAGACGCTCATGAACGCCCGCACCGCGCGAGCCTGGCTGCTCGAAACCGGTGCGCCGGACTCGGCGATCGCGAAGCACTTCGTCGCCGTTTCGACGAACGCCACCGCCGTTTCGGCATTCGGTATCGATACCGGCAACATGTTCGAGTTCTGGGACTGGGTGGGCGGACGTTACTCGCTGTGGTCCGCCATCGGGTTGCCCATCGCGATCATGGCCGGCATGGACGCGTTCGAGCAGCTGCTCGACGGCGCGCACGCGATGGACCGTCACTTCGCGCAAGCACCGCTTGCCCGCAACCTGCCCGTCCTGCTCGCCATGATCGGCATCTGGCATCAGAATTTCCTCGGTACGACGAGCCAACTGATCGCACCATACGACAACTATCTGCACCGGTTGCCTGCGTATCTGCAGCAGCTCGACATGGAAAGCAACGGCAAGTCGGTGACGCTCGACGGCGAGCGCGTCGATTACGCCACCGGCCCGGTAATCTGGGGCGAGCCGGGCACGAACGGCCAGCACGCGTTCTTCCAGCTCCTGCACCAGGGTACCGCCATCATCCCGACCGACTTCATCGTGTGCATGCGGCCGCACCACGCATTCGACGATCACCATGCCGTCCTCGTCGCAAACTGTTTCGCGCAGTCCGAGGCCTTGATGAACGGATCGCGCTCGACAACCGAACCACACCGCAATTTCGAGGGCGACCGGCCATCGAACACGATCTGCCTGGACACGCTCGATCCAGCGTCCCTCGGCGCGCTGATCGCACTGTACGAACACAAGGTATACGTGCAAGGCGTGGTATGGCGGATCAATTCGTTCGACCAGTGGGGTGTCGAGCTCGGCAAGAAGCTCGCGGTCGCGATCGAGGACGAATTGCTCACGCCAGGGCAGGTTCACGCGCACGACGGCTCGACGAACCAACTGATCAACCGCTTCAACGCGCAGCGTGCCGCTGCGGCCTGACATCCCGGATTCCACGATGAAGTTACCGCGACTGGTCATCTTCGGCGAAGCCCTGACCGATTTCATTCGAGACGACACGAACCGCTGGCACAGCATTGCCGGCGGCGCATGCTGGAACGTCGCGCGCGTCGGCGCGCGCCTCGGCGCGCCGACCGGCTTTGCCGGTGCCGTGAGCGCCGATATCTTCGGCGACGAGATCATGCAGAAGAGCGCCGAAGCCGGCCTTGACATGCGCTTCACGCAGCAGGTCGACCGCCCGCCGCTTCTTGCGATGGTCGTGTCGACTCGGCCGCCGCAATATTTCTTCATCGGCGAGAACAGCGCGGATCTCGCGTTCGATCCGGCCGCGCTGCCTGCGGACTGGCTCGACACCGTCGAGATCGTTCATTTCGGCTGTCTCGGCCTCGTACGCGAACCCCTCGCTTCGCGCTTGATCGACATTGCGCTTGCGGTGCGTGCTGCCGGCAAGCGGATTTCGTTCGATCCCAACTTTCGCGCGCCGATGGCCGATCCGTCGTACCGCGACACCTTGCGCACGATGATCGGTCTGTCGGACTACATCAAGGTGTCCGACGAGGATCTCGCCGGCCTGTTCCCCGAGTTGGACGAGGCCGCTGCACTCGCGCAAATCCGTGCATGGGCACCGCAGGCCGCGGTACTCGTCACGCGCGGAGCGGCTGGCATGGAACTCTTCGCAGGCGAGGAAACGGTAGTGCAGCCCGGCTTCAAGGTCACGGTTGCCGACACGGTCGGCTGCGGCGACGCGTGCGTCGGCAGCTGGATGGCGAGCCTGCTGACACGCCCGGAAGCCGCGTCGGCCGACCATCTTCGATTTGCCGCCGCCTGTGCGGCGCTCGTGGCCTCGCGCGCCGGTGCATATGCTCCGACGGCCGCCGAAGTACACGCGCTGATCGAATCGGCACACACACTCGCGAGCGCGGCCCAATGAGTGCGCACACCCCGTCTTCCGACGCCCCGGCGCCGTTCGAATTCGTACTGTTCGGCGGTACCGGCGATCTCGCGATGCGCAAGATCCTGCCGGCGCTCTACTCCGCTCACCGGGACGGCCTGCTCGCACCCGAAGGGCGCATCGTCGCGGTTGCACAGAACGCGCTCGACACTGCCAGCTACCTGCACTGGGTCGAGAAGTCGGTGCGGCCGCACCTGACGCCGGCCCGGTTCGACGAAGGCGCCTGGCGCAGCTTCCGCGAACGGCTTTCGTACGTGGCACTCGACGCAAGCCAGCCCGGCGCCTTCTCGCGTTTGGCCGACGCGCTCTCGCCGGCGTCATCGCGCCAGATCTTCTATCTGGCGACCGGGCCATCGCTTTTCGTGCCGATCTGCCGCGCGCTCGCGCAGGCAGGGCTCGCCCCGTCGACATCGCGAATCGTGCTCGAAAAACCGTTGGGCTACGATCTCGCCTCGTCGACCGCGATCAACGATGCGGTCGGCCAGATTTTTTCCGAAGAGCAGATCTACCGCATCGATCATTACCTCGGCAAGGAAGCCGTGCAGAACCTGTTCGCGCTGCGGTTCGCCAACGTGATGTTCGAGCCGCTGTGGCGCCGTGAATGGATCGACAACATTCAGATCACGGTTGCCGAGGAACTCGGCGTCGGCGGGCGCGGCGGGTTTTACGATCAGACCGGCGCCCTGCGCGACATGGTGCAGAACCATCTGCTGCAGTTGCTTGCAATCGTCGCAATGGAACCGCCTCGATCGATGGAAGCCGACGCAGTCCGCGACGAGAAGTTGCGCGTGCTGCGCGCGCTCAAGCCGCTTGGCGAAGAAGCACTGCATCAGAGCGTCGTGCGCGGGCAGTATCGCGCGGGCGTGGTCCGCGGAGAGTCGGTACCGGGTTACCTCGACGAATCCGGGATCCATGCCGACAGCACAACCGAAACGTTCGTCGCGCTGAAAGCCGAGGTCGAAAACTGGCGCTGGGCCGGCGTACCGTTCTTCCTCCGCACCGGCAAGCGACTGGCGCGGCGCGTGGCCGAGATCGTCGTGACGTTCAAGCGCCCGCCGCATTCCACGCTTGGGCCAACGGCGCTGTGGGCGGGGCCGAACCGGTTGACGATCCAGCTGCAGCCGGGCGAATCGATCCGCCTGAGCACGCTCGCGAAGCGACCGGGGCTCGGCATGACCCTCCAGGGCGTCTACCTTGACCTCGCATTCGACCGATTCTTTCAGCAAGACCGCATGGAGGCGTATCAGCGCCTGTTGCTCGACGTGATCGCCGGCCGACTTGCGCTGTTCGTGCGTCGCGACGAACAGGAAGCCGCATGGCGGTGGGTCGCGCCGATTCTCGACCTGAAAACGGCGCCAAGGCCCTATTCGGCTGGAACCTGGGGGCCTGCGCAGGCGAGTGCGATGCTGGCGAGATACGGCACATGCTGGAGCGAGGAAGAGAACTGATCCGCACACGCATGCCGCCTCCTATCGTAGAAGCGTTCTCTCCGACTACACCTGACAAAGCAATGGAAACAGTCTGGCATCTCAAATGGGCGCACGGCGCGTTCGATCTCCACGCAGCAGGGGGGATGCTCGGCGGCGTTGCATTACAGCAAGGCGGCCGCACGATCCGTCCGTTTTACGAAGCGCCGTGGATCGGCCAGGCCGAGCCGCAACCTTCCGGGCTACTGGGGGTCATGCGAAGCGAATTCCCGTGCGTGCCATTCGGTGTTCCATACGCTCCCGATCGACTGCCCTCCGGCTGGCGGAAGGCCGCCGCAACGCCGATCCCGGATGACGTCGCACTCGACACCAGTGACGACCTTCAGCATGGTTACGGCTGTACCGGCATGTGGTCACTCGTGAGGCGAACCGCACACGAGATCGAAATCGACATCGCTTACCCCGAGACATCGTCGATCGCGCGACTGACTCGCATCGTGCGCGCCGATCCGGCTCGCGCTGCCTTCGACGTCACGCTCCGTATCGAAGCACGCAAGTCGGCTCGCTGCCCCATCGGCCTCCATCCGAACCTCGCGCTGCCGACGCTCACCGGCGCATTTCGAATCGAGCCCGGCGCGTACCGTTTCGGCATGGTGCACCCGGCCGGGCCGGAACCGCGTGTATCGAGCGCACTTGCAGGCGCGACGTTCGAAACACTCGAGCGCGTACCGCTTGGCGACGGTGGTTTCGGTGCATTTCACCAGCTACCGCTCGCGCAGCCCACGGAAGAAATCCTCCAGCTCTGCGGGATCGACGGTTCGGTCACGATGACGGACACCGCCGCCGGCACACGCTACCGGCTGACATGGGATGCCGACGCGCTGCCGTCGCTGCTGTTGTGGATCAGCAATCGCGGACGTGCCTATGCGCCATGGAACGGCCGCAACCTCTGCGTGGGCATCGAACCCGTTGCGAGTGCATTCGAGCTTGGCCGTGCGGCTTCGCTCGCGCCTAATCCGATCAACGCGCGCGGCGTTCGAACGGCAATTGCATTGGATCCGGGCACGCGAACTGAAATCGCTTACCGATTCGAGGTGCTCGCCGCACATTAGGCATGCCCCCCGCAGCGGAAGGCTCTCTCACGCAATCTTCGGAAAATCGCTCAGCGCAAATTGCCGGCTTCGTGCTGGTTCGGTTTTCCGACATTTCATCTATGAATAGTTGTCCTGCATGATTTGCATGTAATTGCGCCATCCCGGCCCGACGATGGCTCGCCCCGCTTACGCGGCTCGACATTCTCAAACGGAGCTCACTTCACTGTTCCGCTTTTGACGTATTAGCTTTTACGGCAATTCATTTCGTTTTCCTTACTTATGCCGGTGACAGTAGGTACCGGAGCTGTTGTGCCGCTGTAACACGTTTTTCTTTCTGACAGGTTTGGAGCCAATTATGAAAAAAGCAATACTCACCGCCACGTTGATGTCGATCGGTATCGGTGCGCACGCACAAAGCAGCGTCACGCTCTACGGCCGCCTCGACGCGGGCATCGAGTACCTGAGCGGCATTTCCAACGGGAACGGCGGCACGGCAAGCCGCTGGCGTGCCGAAAGCGGCGACTGGGGCACCAGCCTCTGGGGCCTGAAAGGTTCCGAGGATATTGGCGGTGGAAACAAGGCGGTCTTCCACCTCGAAGGCTCGTTCAATGCGATGAACGGTGGTCTCGGCGGCACCGGCTCCATCTGGGATCGCTGGGCAACGGTCGGTTTTTCCAATGACGCTTTCGGCACCCTGCTGCTCGGCCGCGAACTCTCGATCTCGAACGGGTTGTGGGACTTCGATCCGCTTGGCCAGACCTCCTGGTCGTCCGGATCGCTCGTGCGTGGCCGCAACTGGAACAAGACCAGCAACAATATTTCGTACCAGTCGCCGAGCTTCTACGGTTTCGACGTGTACGGCCAGTATTCGCTGTCGAACGCAACGAGCTGGAACGGCAACGGCACAACCGCACAGGGTCGTGCCGACGGCCTGCAACTGACCTACACGAATTCGTACTTCCAGGTTCGCGGCATCTATGACGAAGCGCGCGACGTCAACGGCAAGTTCTCGGACGTGTTCAACTATTCCCGCGAGTACTTCGCCGGCGTGAACGTGTTTCTCGGCCAGTTCAAAGTGCAGGCGGCCTATCAGGCCTCGCACGCGAACGGCGCGCCGGCCGCCAACAACGGCATTACGTCGACGCAGCAGGTCTGGGGCGGCGTCACCTGGCAGGCTACGCCGGCCGCAGCCCTGACGGGTGCCGTCTATCACGTCAATGCCAATCATGGCGGCGGCAACGCCAACATCTACACGATCGGCGGCACCTACAACATCTCGAAGCGCACGCTCTTCGACATGCAGATTGCCACGGTGCGCAACAGCAAGAACGCGAACTTCGGCCTGGAGTCGAATCCGGCAGGTGCCGGCGGCCCGATCGCCGGCGGTGGCTACAACGACAATCCGACACCCGGTCATAGCCAGACCGGCGTCTATGCGGGCATCCAGCATCTGTTCTGATTCGATCCCGCATAGGGGATAACGAACGTTTTTCCACGCTGCTTGGAAAAGCGTGTTTCGGAGCGATGCCCCGTGAGGGCATTGCTCCGCCAGCCCCATCGATACGCGAGTCGGCTCCCAAGGGAACACGCGGGTGTGGGCTCTCAGAAAAGTTGTCTTTGGCACCCTATACGAATCAAGGACTTGGACATCTTTTCTGAGACGACTGCATGGCGCTCGTCTAAGAAAAAGTGTCCTTGGGCACGGGAATTCTCAGAAAAGTTGTCTTCGGGATGTTGCCTGCTTCCGACCACGTGTCTCGGCGGCGCTTGGCAACAAGCATCGGCGCAGAAGTGCGCATCAGAATCCAACCAGACTGATCAGCATGTGCCATAAATGTGCATATAGTGTGCGTTGAGCAATCTGCTATGGATCCAAACGTCGACTACGACCCAACGCCATCCGGTGGTTTCGACCAGTTCATGGAGTTGTTGAGGGACCGTGATAGCGGCGCGCCGATCGTCTCAGCTTGCCGGTTCGCGGCCGCCTTGTATATCGATATGCAAACGCTCTCACGGCTGGCCCATGTCCATCGCAATACCGTGAGCCGACTGGCGGGCTCTGAACGCGTGCAGAAGTTCCTTCGGGACGCACTTCGGATCATCCGAGCGGCTACCGATATCTCCGGCGACGTTCAGAGGGCGCTCTTCTGGTATCGCAATGAACCGTTGCCGACCTTTGATTGCAAGACTGCTGAGCAGCTCGTTTCAGAAGGGCGTACTGAAGACCTACTGCGTTACGTTACATCGCTCGAGACCGGCGCGGCCGGATAGGGTCGGGTACATCCGTTGCGGATCTGCAAAATAGCGGCTACTTTCACGTCATAGCCAACCTATGTTCGGTAAAAGAAAACAGGGAGCGGGGCTTACCGGCTTGGACGTGGTTCCGCGGCATGTTCTCGCCCCACCTCCTCAAATGCCCGCTTGATGAGCGGGCATTTTCTTTTTCGCTCCCATTCGTCCGTATGTCCGCGCGAAAGTGTGTATTTCGCACCGGCTCGCACACAACGAACGGTAGTTTGCGGACCTCAACATCGGGTGACGGCGTCGCGAACGGCGTCTGTATCGGGCAGATGCGCATGCTGCGCTGCCAGGCTCGCCGCCTTGGCTTCGAGCGCTTCACGCAATGAGTACAATTCTATAACACGCGGCGTGGCGCAGGACTTGTGAATCCTTCCCCCAAGACGCCTAGAATTCAATCATGGCTGCATTCCACAAGGAGGCTGTCATGACTCAGTCGATGATTGGTTGGGTGGTTGGTTTTGCGGTGGTCGCGGTGGTTGCAGTCGCGTTGGCGCGCCGTTACCGGAGCGAGCATTCAAGTATGGAAGTCGTTCAGTGGTTGGATTCCCATCACTTGGGGTGGATGCACCGCAAACATTGACTTCTCCGCGCTGCCGGCGATAGCCCCGCCTCACTGAAGTTTGCCGGGGACCAAACGCGCCGATGCAGGCGAGCGGATGAAGTCGGCTATGTCGTTGTCTCGCCAGGGGGCTTGGCAAGGAAGGCATCATGGATGATGAAGTGTGTACAACCCACACGCACGTGGCCCGCCTTCGCGTGATGGAGACGATGTGTGGGCGCTATCGCGGAATCGTCCACTTGCACCACATCGGAGAGGATCCAGGCTCCTCTGAGCAACACGATACCGAAGAGGATTTTGCGACAGACGTGGAAGCGCGCGACGCCGCTCGAGCGCTCGCGCGCACTTTGCTAGAAGAACAAATCCAGGGGCACGAAAAGACGCAAGGAACCGATTGAACTTGCGTTGGCGGCTTGGTCGTTACGCAGCGTCGCTTGGCAACACGACGCCCATTAGCGCGTAGCGCGGCAGTTGCATAATGCGGCCGCTCACCCGCTGATCTGCTTTGAGAGCGCTGGACAGAAAGGAATGTTGGTTTTTCGTCGCGAGTTTTCCGTTGACCGGCAGCATGGCGTCGGCTTGCCCAATTTCAGTTCGGGACGCGCATCTCCGATTGTCGCGTGCTCCCATGCATTGCTGCACATCAGAGATCCGCATCAACGTACTGCGTCGAGCATCCAATGTTCACCTTGGTTCTGGTCGATGATGTCTTCTGCATAACGTTGCGAAGCCAGACGTGCGTCACCGGCACTGACAAACGGCGAACCGTCGACAAGCTTGAAGGTCTGGCTCCGGGTCAGCGTGGTGTCAGTGCCGCGAAGGCAAACCTTGACCGGCGCGTCGAAACGAGCTTCGTAGTTGTGCGTGCGGACAGCGCCTGCTTGAAAGTGAGGGTACCGTCAGGGCACCATCTCCCCGCGTATCGGCGATTGTTCACACGCGGCTGAGCCGGTCGGTCCCGCGCCCAATCGGGGCGGCATGCCATGCGGCGGTTCGCGCAGAACTTTCGCTGTACAAGTTCGCCAATGGGCGTAGGATGGATTGGCTGACTGACTCGCTACCGATTCCCGCGCCACTCAAGGCGCCCCCCTCCGAACGTGATCGGGCCTCTCATCGAAACCGCGCAATGCGGACGAGCGCGCCGCATATCGGCTGCGTATGCGAATCGCCTGATCGATGCATGTCTACAGGACACGAGCGTGTTGGATAACGCGTCCTGATCTCTTCCTCGGTCCATCCTGTTTCTGCGTCCGCGGCGCCGCCACAGACTCAAACACGCCTCGCGCATGGCGCACCGGCAACGTCGGGAGGCTGGATATGAACAGAAAAGACTTGTTGAAATGGATTCGACGCGATGGTTCTGGTGTCATCGAACAGTTCCTGCCGTATGACGCTCGTGCCGAGATGGACGGCGTCATTCTCGATCGTCGTCATAAAATCGATGAGGATGCCTTCCTGATGTTTTTCTCGATTCGCGCGCTGTTGCGCAAAGGCGGAATGGCGAGCTGCGAATCGGACCAGGAAGCAGGCCAGATCATGGCACTCCTCAAGCTTTGACTGTTCTGGTCGCGACGATACACTTCGCGGTGGCCACGGGCCCCGCAGCAATTGAAGGAGGAAGGAAAATGCAAGTCGACCCAACCCGATTCCATATCGACCCGACACCGCGCAGGGCCGACGGGGAATACATGGCACACGTGCGGATCAGCATCGATCGTGCAGACGGCAGTGAGTGCGACGTTCAACTGAGCGGAGATCTGGCTGGCTTCGACGTGCGCGAGGATGCGATTGCCTTTGCGAAAAACTGGGCGCTCGAATGGCTCGACGCGCATTTGGCCGACGATCTCCCCGCGTCGATGAATTGAAATTCGGGTGGCACGCCAGCCGCCCGAGCAATCAGGGCGTCGCCGGGATCGAGGCCGACGGCAATACATGCTGCTGCCAAAGCAGGCTGACGCGGTGTCGAAGGTCGGTCGAGAGGATGGCCATCCTTGGAGGGCCACAGACCAAGGCAGCAAGCACGCCCTCTAACGGGCTCATCATCGCCAGATCGGGCCGCATGCGTTCCGCATCCTCGAAGTCCGCGACTCTCGTGAGCCGAACTTCCTCCCAAGTGCGGCGCGTCGCGTCGGGATATCATTCCAGTCGATCGAAGGCACCCGCTTCAAGATCTTTCCTGAAATGCTGTAGCCAGTCGCTTTCGTCGCCGATCACGTATTCCTTCGTAATCTGCGTCGAGAGCCTGGTGATGGTGACATAGCCCTGTAGACCGAGGTTCTCATCACCCTTCGGGTCGGTCGTATCCGTTTCCTGAAGATCGAAATCGCCCTCTGCCAAGCCACGGCGCTCCAAGGTCGCCAGAAAGTCTCTGTATTCATCCGATTCGATCAGCCGCATATCCGGCCCCCTCGTGTTCAGCAGAGATGTCGCGCGGCTCGATGTCACGGGGCCGACGGCACGCGTTCGAGCGTTGAAATCATGCACACCGAACTCACGCGGAATACCTCACGATCCCCCACATACGGCGCTACCGGGAAGCAAGCTTCCGGGGAGCCGACATCGCTGTTGCCGTCACCCGGGGGTAGCAGCATGTCTTTGAGCATCGCGCTCAGCTCCGGCGTGTCCCATGGCAGGCCACGCCTGGTGCTTTGGGGGTCAGAGTCTCTCATCGCTGTCTCCTCCTGCAATAGCGTCTTCAGTGTAGTCCCGTTGCGACCACGAGAGTCGTGACCGAAGCGCTCATTCGTCGAATCAAATGCCGTGCGTCGCTGCGGCAGGCAACAGCTGGCCGTCGGCTGTCGTTGGCTGCCTACGTCACCATGACATTCGATCGGCCGATTCCGTCAGCCAAAGGAGATTCCGTCCGTTCAGGACCGACTTATCATGTAGGAATGCGAATTGATATGATCATGCAGGGCGAAGCGGACCAGCGACGGCCCATGGCTGTAACTGACCGACCCGGTTCACGGGATGCATCGGCGATGCGGGCAATGACATGGCTCACGCAGGCCTTAACCGATTCATATGTGCGTAGCATGTTGACGTCAACGGAACAGGACACCAGGTCGAACCGCTACTGGCCAGCTTCGGCTTGTGGCTGCGGGCACGCCAGAGAGCGAACATCGAGCGTGCGAAGGAGTAGGGGCGGACGCCACCGATCGCCTATGCTGGAAGCTCACGAGGAGCCGACGATGACGCCACATGACGTGATGATGATCTTCGAGCGGATGAACGCAGAGGGAAAGGCGGCCGCCGATCTGGACCATGCTTGTGCCGGATTCGCTGGCTGGTTGGCGGAGGCATGGAGTCGATTGAGTAAGGATGAGATCGCAGTTCTGACGTCGATCGGCGCCTCGCTGTATCGCGAGGGGTATGCGAGGCGGTACTAGGCAGGCTCGGGGGCCAGCGTGAATATATGGGCGGGGCGGACCGAAAGGGCGTATAAAGTCCGAATGACTATCCCCTCCGTTACCGCCGAATCGGTCCTGGGCCTGTTCCGGCTCATTGCCGGGAGGGAGGAGCGCCGGACTTCCGGCGAGTCAGCAAGGATGGCGGCGCTCCTGGCTCTTGCCGAGCAGCTTGCACGCAACCATCAGGCAATGACAGAAGATAGTTGGGATGCAGCCGTCCGTGTTGGCGGCCTGCTGTTGCGAGCGGAAATGATCAACAACGACGCTGACACGGTGGCGCTTGAGCTGCTAAGCCGGTTGCGGCAGCGGAAATGAAAAGCGCGTTCGAGCGTATTGCGAGTCGCCCTCTGTGGAATGGCCAACATGTCGACACACCTGCTTCTTCTCTACAAGGGGTACGAACTTCATCCCCTCGTCTTCGCGCGTACATTCAGTCGCTTTGACGGACATTCCCGTTACGCCGAAGGGTATGACATCGCGGTACGGATATGCCGCCCGGGCGCGATAGCAACCTCCGCCGCGAGCCGTATTTTCAGGCTGGACCAACCGCATGCATACTCCGACTTTGGTATGGCAAGGCGTGCCGCCCGGCAGCAGGGAAAGGACATCATCGACGGAAAGGTGGGTGGAGCTTCGGTCATCGACATGTAGTTCGGTCAAACGCAGCGGTCGGCCACGACGACGCGAGAAGCTGAACGCACGCATTCTTCCTCACCGGTATCGCCACCATGCTAAGTGATCGCAATGCGATTCCGTACTACCTCGTCTTACGGACTGACTGTCCACCGTATGTTCTGAACGCTGACCGCCGCGTGCTGCGCCGCGAGGCAAGCCCTCTCCTGCGCGCGTTCGCGAGAGCCCGTGGCGCGCCGACCTCGATCGCGGACGACGCATGGAGCGTCTTTTCCGGCTCGGAATCCATTTCGCTCTTTGAGCGCATGGAGATGCGGGCCTATGCACTGGTTCGCGGGGCCGAAAGCGAACATCAACTCCGGTTACTGGCTGCTCTCTGACTCACCAACGTGCGCATTCCTTGCGGACGGCGAGCTCAGCAGCCTATTCGAAACGAGGTCTGTTTGCGAAGGCATCCAGTCCGAAAAATCGTCGATGGCGGCGTGACTGGACGCGCGCACATCTCCGATCGATCAACCCGAGTGGTGGACGGCCTCGCGGCGGAGCATCACGTGGTCACGATTCGACAATCGTGGTGTCGGAGCTTCCAGTGGCGCACCATCGAATTCGATTGAGCAGATGGCAGACGATGCCATCAACTTCATCAAGGCCATGGGGTTCACGAAGGTCGATCTTTTTGGCTTTTCGATGGGCGGCATGGTTGCCCAGGGAGTCATGCTGAAGCAGCCGCAACTCGTCCGCAAGATTATTCTCGCGGGAACGGGTCCTGCCGGTGGGGAAGGCATCAGTACCGTGACCAGCGTTCCCTTTTGCGACATGCTTCGAGGTTTCCTCACCGGCCAGGATCCGAAGCAATATCTGTTCTTCGCTCGTACGCCAAACGGTGTCGAAGCCCGGTGTCAATTTGACTTAGCGGAGCTGTCGTTACCATGATTGCGGCCCGGTTCGCGCGCTGTCGCCGATGGGCCCAGGGTGGCGAGAATCTTGTCGCGGCATACCGTCAGGATTTCGTCTGCGAGCGGAGAATCATCCGGGCACGCGCGCGACAACACAATGGCGCCGACCGCATGCGCCATGATGTCTAGGCAGTTGGCTCGCGCCTCCGCCGAGGCTGCACCGTCTGACGAACCACGTTCTTGGCTTAGCGCCGCCAGCAGCCTTTCGATACCGTCCGCGAATGTGGCCCGGACCGCTTCGGGTTGACGCGCGGCATCCCCACCCAGCGCAGCCATCGTGCAGCCGGTTGCGCGCGAGTCGCGGTGCTCGCGCGAGAGATACAGTCGCACGAACTCCGATGCGTCCACCTCGGCCGACAGCGCAACAGTCTGCGCCATGCCGCAGGCCGCCGATTCCGCCATCAGATCGGCCTTTGAGCTGAAGTGTTTGTAGAAGCCGCCGTGGGTGAACCCAGCTGCACCCATCAGATCCGCCACTCCGACCCCATCAAAACCGCGCTCCCTGAATAGCGTCGACGCTGTTTCGACAACGTGGGCCCGGTTGGCCTGTGCCTGTGCCTTGGTGACTTTCACTTTCCTCTCCGTACGCGTTCCTGTCTGATGGCCAGACTATACATTGATGTTGATCATCATCAAAGTATTGACACGTTAGATTATGATCGTCATCATTACGCCATTCCCACCACCAAACGCTGGAACGACATGTCAGAGAAAACGCTTTTCGAGCCGTACGCCCTCGGTGGCCTGACGCTCGCCAATCGCATCGTCATGGCACCGCTGACCCGCAACCGTGCCGGCGCCGGGCTGGTGCCCAGCGCGCTTGCCGCGACCTACTACGCCCAGCGCGCCTCGGCCGGCCTGATCATCACCGAGGCCACCCAGGTTTCGGCCCAGGCCCAGGGCTACCAGGACACGCCCGGCCTGTACACGTCCGAGCAGATCGCTGGCTGGCGTAAGGTCACGGACGCCGTACATGCGAAGGGCGGACGCATCTTCGTGCAGCTCTGGCATGTGGGCCGCGTCTCGCACACTGACTTGCAACCTGGCGGAACGGCGCCGGTCGCGCCTTCCGCCATCCGCGCCGAGACGAAGACCTTCGTCAACAACGGATTTGTCGACGTGTCCGAGCCGCGCGCCCTGGAACTCGCCGAGCTGCCGGGCATCGTGAACGACTTTCGACAGGCTGCGGCCAACGCTATTGCCGCCGGTTTCGACGGCGTGGAAATCCACGGCGCCAACGGATATCTGCTGGAGCAGTTCACCAAGGACGGGGCCAACCAGCGCACCGACGACTACGGCGGCTCGATCGAGAACCGTGCGCGGCTGCTGCTGGAAGTCGTCGCCGCAGTGGTCAAGGAAATCGGCGCAGAGCGCACCGGCGTGCGCATCTCGCCGGTTTCGCCGGCAAACGGCATTTCCTGCAGCGATCCGCAAGCGCAGTACGACTACATCGCCGAACAGCTCAGCGCGCAGGGCATCGTCTGTCTGCACGTGGTCGAAGGCGCGACTGGCGGCCCACGCGATGTGGCGGCGTTCGACTATGACGCGCTGCGCCGCCGGTTCAAGCAGACCTATCTGGCCAACAACGGCTACGACCTGGAATTCGCCACCACTCAACTCAATGAGGGCAGAGCCGACTTGTTCGCGTTCGGCCGTCCGTTTATCAGCAACCCGGACCTGGTCGAACGCCTGAAGCACGGCGCACCCCTGACGCAACTCAACCCGGCGACGCTCTATGGCGGCGGCGCGGTGGGCTACATCGATTACCCGACGATTTCCGGCTAAGGCGCGTGCCCTTGATCGAGCCTCCGCCAGAAGAACCCTTGCAAAGGAAAGTACCCGTGACCACGCTTCCGACTGTCCTCATCACCGGCGCCTCCAGCGGCATCGGTGCCACCTACGCCGAGCGCTTCGCTCGGCGTGGCCATGACCTCGTCCTTGTCGCGCGTGACAAGGCGCGGCTCGATGCCTTGGCAGCGCGCCTGCGTGAGGAAAGCGGTGTGGCCGTAGAAGTGCTGCAGTCCGACCTGACCCAGTCCACCGATCTGTCCGCGCTCGAGGCGCGTCTGCGCGATGACAATCGAATAGGAATTCTGATCAACAATGCCGGCGTGGCTCAGTCGGGCGGCTTCCTGCAGCAAACCCCTGAAAGCATCGAACGCCTGATCACGCTCAACACGACGGCGCTGACGAGGCTTGCAGCCGCGGTCGCGCCACGCTTTGTGCAGTCCGGTAATGGCTCGATCGTCAACATTGGCTCGGTGGTGGGTTTTGCGCCCGAGTTCGGCATGTCGATCTACGGCGCGACCAAGGCATTCGTGCTGTTCCTGTCGCAGGGCCTGAACCTCGAGTTGTCGCCCAAGGGCGTTTACGTGCAAGCCGTCCTGCCGGCGGCGACACGCACGGAGATCTGGGAGCGCGCCGGGATCGACGTGAACACGCTGCACGAGGTGATGGAAGTGGGAGAGTTGGTCGACGCGGCACTGATTGGGTTCGACCGTCGCGAACTGGTCACGATCCCGCCGCTGCACGTAGCTGGGCGGTGGGACGCGCTGGACGGCGCTCGACAGGGACTGATATCGGACATTCGACAAGCACACGCGGCCGAGCGTTATCAGCTCCGCGCCTGACTATTCATTGCTGCAAACGGCGGAACGACGGATACCACGATGACCGACAACCATATCACTACGCCCACGCGCTTCGTGGATGTCGAAGGTACTCGATTCGCCTACCGCCGCTGGGGTAAGGCAGACTCTTCGCAGCCGCCGTTACTGTTCCTGCAGCACTTCCGCGGTGGAATGGACAACTGGGATCCACTCATGACGGATGGGCTTGCCCAAAGCCGCGAAGTCATTCTCTATAACGGCCGCGGCGTCGCTTCCTCCGGCGGGCAACCACGAACTCGCATCGAGGACATGGCCGATGACGCAGCGGCCTTCGTTCGCGCACTCGGCTTGCAGCAAATCGACGTTCTGGGCTTTTCGTTGGGAGGGTTTCAGGCGCTGGACCTGACCTGGCGCCATCCCGAGCTCGTGCGCAAGCTGATGCTGCTCGGCACCGGACCGCGCGGGGGCAATCCGGAAATGGAGCCGCGCGTATTGACCACAGCGGTCAATCCGGTCCCGTCGTTCGAGGACTTCCTCTACCTGTTCTTCGGCCGATCAGCAGAGGCCGAGCAGGCAGCAAGGGAGTTCTGGGAACGGCGTCATGTGCGAGCCGACCAAGATCCGCCATCCTCGCCGGAGGTCTTGATGGCACAGATCGAGGCCAACATGCTGTACATGCCGAGGCTCTCGGAAGACGATCCTTTCGCGTATCTGCGCGGCATCCGACAGCCTACATTCATCCTCAATGGCGTGAACGACGTGATGGTCCCGACGGTTAACTCCTTCTACATGGCTCGCAACCTGCCAAATGCCCAGTTGTTCATTTACCCGGACGCCGGCCACGCCGCGCAGTTCCAGTACCCGCAACGCTTCCTGGGTCACGCAGTTCAGTTCCTGAGCGAGTGACGCGACGGTCGTCATAGTCCGAACGCACTTTTCTCAAGTCAAAAGGATGCCCGAAATGCTTAAGTTCAAATTCCTGTTGTGGGCATTCGCCCAAATGCTGAGACGCAAGGTCAGGAGCGATGCCGACGCCGCGCGCTATGTTGCGTCCACGAGCCTGGTATTCCAAATTCGTACGGTTTCGGGTGCCGGACGCTACTTTGTTGTCAAAGATGGCACCGTCCGATCGTTTTCGGGACTGGCAGAGACTCCTCGATTCACGCTCACCTTTACGAGTGCCGCCAAAGGCTTCGAGATTCTGTCGGCGAAGGATGCGCAAGCGGCTTTCCTCAGGGGGGTGGGCAGTAAAGATCTGACCATCAGTGGCGACTTCCGGGAAGTGTTGTGGTTCCAGGGCCTTACGGCGTTCCTGCAGCCTCCGAAAATCGTCTTGCCTTACGACCGCACCGTCTTCTGAGTTGCCATGAAAACAGATCTGTTGAACCAGCCACTGCACCTGCCCAATGGCAGCGCACTGCGTAACCGACTCGCCAAGGCCGCCATGAGCGAGACCCTGGGCACCTACGATAATCGCCCAACGCTGGACCTGGTGCAGTTGTACCGACGTTGGGCTGCGTCGGGGCTCGGACTGATCATGACAGGGAACGTGATGATCGACCGCCGCGCGTTGGGCGAGCCCGGGAATGTCGTGATCGAAGACGAGGCAGACTTGCCCGTGCTACGCCAGTGGGCGGAGGCTGCCACCGCGCAGGGGGCGTCGATCTGGGTGCAGCTTAACCATCCCGGAAAGCAATCGACCAAGGGTTTGAACGCCTTCAACCTGGCGCCCTCTGCGGTTCCTTTCCGCGAGGACATGGCGGCATTCTTCGAGACACCGCGCGAAGCGACCACGTCCGAGATTCAAGACATCGTCGAACGCTTCGGGCGCAGTGCGGCCATTTGCAAGAAGGCCGGGTTCAGTGGCGTAGAGATTCATGGAGCACATGGCTATCTGATCAGCCAATTTCTTTCTCCGCACCACAACCGCCGCAGCGACGAATGGGGCGGCAGTCCCGAGAAGCGACGCCGCTTCGTATTGGCCGTCTATGCGGAAATCCGCCGGCAGGTCGGCCCGGACTTCCCAGTGGGAATCAAGCTCAATTCGGCCGACTTCCAGCGCGGTGGGTTTACGGAAGAAGAATCGATCGAGACAATCCACGCGTTGAGCGATGCGGGGATCGACCTGATCGAGATTTCTGGCGGTACCTATGAGACGCCTGCCATGAGCGGGGCGATGCAAGAGCCGAAGAAGGAATCTACCGCGGCGCGGGAGGCCTACTTCCTGGAATTTGCCCAGAAGGTGCGCGCAGCAGTCAAAGTGCCACTCATGGTGACCGGTGGTTTTCGCACCGCTGCCGGCATGAACGCGGCGCTGCACTCCAGCGCGCTGGATGTGGTGGGCTTGGCGCGGCTGCTCGCGATCGATCCCGATGCCCCCGCCGCCTTGCTTCAAGGGCGCGATAGCCTGCATCAGGTGCACCCAATCAGTACCGGCCTCAAGGCTGTCGATCGCCTCGGAATCATGGAGGTGCTGTGGTACACGCGCCAGATCAAGCGCATTGCGAGGGGTAGAAAACCGCGCCCCGACGAGGGTGGGCTTGCAGCATTCTTGAAGTCTGCTTTCAGCAGCGGCTGGGGAACGTTTCGCACGCGGCGTCTGCGGGCGCGCAATTGAGTGCCGAGGGCTCGCGATCAGAAACTCATCGCTGATGAACGTCATATGAAACGATCCACCACCCGATCCAAGGAAGCCACGCACGAGCGCATCGTCGACGCTGGCGCGCGCGTGATCCGCCGCAGTGGGTATGACGGCGTCGCCATTGCCGACATCATGAAGCACGCGGGCCTCACCCACGGCGGGTTTTATGGGCATTTCGCCTCGCGAGAGGCAATGCTGGTCGAGTTGGCGGATCGAGCCGGTGCCGATGCCATCGCCACCTTTTTGCGCTGTGCAGCAGCCGTGCCCGCCGAGCATTCCCTGCGGGCGCTCCTGCGAGCTTATCTGTCCAAGGAGCACGTGAAAAACCCGGAGGCCGGTTGCCCAATCGCCGCTCTGGGAACGGAAATGCCGCGTCAGGCGCCGGCGGTACGACGCGCAATTACGCGCCGCATCAAAGAAATGATCGAAGTCGTCTCTCGCCAATCGGCCGACTGGGGCGAGCCCGATGCGCACAAGCGTGCCCTGGCGACCGCAGCGACGATGATTGGGGCCGTGATCCTGGCGCGCGCAGTCGACGAAGAGCCGTTGTCCGAATCGATGCTTGAAGCAGCACTCGAGCATCTTGCTTGCTGCGCGGATTGAAGTCCGACCGCTTTTTTTACCCGTCAGCATGATGCTCGACATATGAAAGTAGCACCCAAGGAGTCGATGATGAAGAGCATCAACCCGGACACCCAATCGGCAACGTCGTTTGCTCAAGCACCGAACAAGTTCGTCAAGGCGGCTGGAACCACCTTCGTCTACCGTGAACTGGGTCCGCACGGCGGAATTCCTTTAGTTTTGCTAAATCATTGGGGAGCCGTGCTGGACAACTTCGACCCGCGCATCGTCGATGGCTTGGCTCACAAGCATCGCGTTATCGCCATCGACTATCGAGGAATTGGCTTATCCGGTGGCGTCGCGCCGGTGACCGTGGACGAAATGGCGCGCGACACCATCGCACTGATTCGCGCAATGGGTTTCGATCAAGTCGATCTGCTTGGCTTCTCGCTTGGCGGCTTCGTGGCGCAGGACGTGACTCTCAAGGCGCCAGGCCTGGTGCGCAAGCTCATCCTCACTGGCACGGGTCCCGCCGGCGGTCACGGTATCGATCGTGTGGGTGCCGTGTCCTGGCCACTCATGCTCAAAGGCCTGCTCACGCTACGCGATCCGAAGGCGTATCTGTTCTTCACCTCCACAACCAATGGCCGGCGGGCGGCAAGCGCCTTCTTGAAACGGTTGAAGGAACGTAAGGCTGGCCGCGACAAGGGGCCGACACCTCGCGCCTTCCTTCGTCAACTCAAGGCGATCAAGGCTTGGGGCCAGCAGGCGCCACAGGACCTCGCCAGTCTGACCATGCCTGTCCTGATCGCGAATGGGGATAACGACATTATGGTACCCACCGCGCTCAGCCACGATATGGCCCGCCGCATCCCCGGGGCGCAACTCGTCATTTATCCGGACGCTGGCCACGGTGGAATCTTCCAGCATTACACCAACTTCGTACCCACGGCACTGAAGTTCCTATCGCAATAAATACTTTGTGGACCGGCGGCGTTTGAAGTTTCTCGCGGACCCCAGCAGAGCACGCATGATTCTCGACCAATATTCGTCGCGTGGGCGTGAGCGCGGCTCAGTTCAGCGCCTTCACAATACAACGCAACATCGGAGCAAGAGCAACATGAAAGCACTCACATTCCAACGCTATGGCAAATCACCCGAGATTGGGTTCGCCGAAGTTCCGCGCCCCACGCTAAAGCCCGACGAGCTGCTGGTTGAGGTTCACGCCGCGGGGGTAAACCCGATCGACAACATGATACCAACGGGAATGTTCAAACCCGTCTTGAAGCTCCAACTACCCGCAACCATGGGTAGCGATCTGGCTGGCATTGTGATCGATGTTGGCAGCCGCGTAACCCGCTTCAAGAAAGGCGACGCCATCTTTGCAAGTCTGTTCGACCTTGGAAGAGGATCTATCGCCGAATTTGCAGTGGTACCGGAGAGCGCTGCAGCCCCGAAACCGGTTAATCTGGACTTCGTGCAGGCCGCCTCGGTCCCAATGGTCGGGCTCACTTCATGGCAAGCACTGAAGGAGCGTGCCGGTCTTCAGCCGGGTCAGAAAGTGTTCATTCCTGCGGGGTCGGGCGGTATTGGAACATTTGCGATCCAACTGGCCAAATATTTTGGCGCCAAGGTGGGAACCAATACCAGCACGGGTAATATCCCGTTGGTGGCAAGCCTGGGCGCGGACGAAGTAATCGACTACAAGAAGCAAGCATTCGAGAAGGTACTGCGTGACTACGATGTGGTGCTTGGCACGATCAGGGGTGACGCGGTTGAAAAATCGGTAGGAATCCTGAGGCCGGGAGGGAAGATCGTCTCTCTTATCGGGCCGCTGGACGCAGCGTTCGCCCGCGCTCGCGGGCTGAACTTCGTCCTGAAGTTTGTGTTCGGCCTAATGAGCCGCAAGATCATGCGTCTTGCGAGAAAGCGGGACGTCACCTATTCATTTCTCTTCGTATGCCCCGACGGTGCTCAACTTGCCGAGATTGGCAAACTGCTTACGTCCGAACGTATCCATCCTGTGATTGACAAGGTATTTCCGTTTGAACAAGCAAAGGACGCGCTTGAATACCTGGCCCAAGGACGCGCCAAGGGTAAGGTCGTCGTCAAAATCAAGTAAGGTGGCGATGTACGCTGTCGGGTTGGTGTGGTGCTCGTTGTAGAATTGCCGCCAGCGTTCGATGAGCACCTTGCCCTCGGCGCAGCTTCGGAACCATTCATGGTTCGGAAATTCGTCGCGCAGTTTGCCGTTGAAGCTTTCGACGAACCCATCTTGCTACGGACTGCCAGATGACTGCTCCGGTGGCACAACGACACAGAGCCTTCTGATCTAGCGTGCGGCAGCGACGTCAGGCTCAGAAACTCAGAAATAGGTTGCACATGACGATGCTGCTGTGGGCAGGCGCCTTCCCGGCGGGGCGCTGGTGCTCTGTGTCGAACTCGGCGTCGCTGAGGGAAGCGGGGCTGCGCAGAAATTAACCTGCAGGGTTTGCCGCCATGCCAAGAGCCGCCTGAGCTGCCGCTGACGACGCATGCGTTGATTCACACCTGGCCGTGGTGGCATTTACGGGCGTTCGACGGCCGTAGCAAGGCGTTCAGGAACTTCGCCCGTGAGATGGCAGATGAGTGCCCTCGATGCGACCACGATGCGATGACGTTGTCGATCGAACATTGCACCGGACTCGCTCATGATCGAATATTTTCCGATCCTTTCGCGCAGGTCGATGCAAGTCACGTCCCTCATATACGGAATGCAGTCATTTATTCAAAGACAACATATTGAGACCGCGGACATCTTTTCTGCGAGACCACAGAGCGGGGCGGCAGCCGCTCACCCCCGCCGGCCCCCGTACCGGCAATCGTCAAACAAACTGTACCGGTACTGTACAGAAAACCGTCGCTACACTGACTCCATCCCAGTCTCGAACACGAATGGAGAATCCGCGATGGAATTCCTCACCCTCAGCGCGTTGCCTGCCGGCATGCTGTTCGCGCTCGTCACGTCGATCACGCCTGGCCCGAACAACACGATGCTGCTCGCGTCCGGCGTCAATTTCGGTTTCCGCCGCACGATGCCGCATCTGTTCGGCATCAGCATCGGCGTCGCGATCCTGATGCTGTGCGTCGGCTTCGGCCTCGGCGAAGCGTTCCGTCGCGTGCCGCTCCTGTACACGATCCTCGAAGTGGCGAGCGTCGCGTATCTGCTGTACCTCGCCTGGCGCATCGGCACGTCCGGCGAAGTGAAGGCGCAAGGCGCCAAGCCGCGGCCGATGACGTTCATCGAAGCCGCCGCGTTCCAGTGGGTCAATCCGAAGGCGTGGATGATGGTGCTGACCGCCGCGACGACGATCCGCCTGTCCGCCGACTACGGGATGAATGCCGCGTGGATGGCCGTCGTGTTCATCCTGATCGGCTTCCCGTGCATCAGCCTGTGGGCCGCGTTCGGCCTCGGCCTGCGCCGCTTCCTGTCGAACCGCCGCGCGCTGCGCATCTTCAACGTGACCATGGCCGTGCTGCTGATCCTGTCGCTGTATCCGCTCATCGCACATCTGTTGCCGCAGTAAGCGCTCACCAGCGCCCCCGTTGAGCTTCACGCCCCGCAGGCGTACCCTTTTGGTACGGGCGCGTACGACCGCTTCGGCGGTTGCACCGCAGCTGCATGGAGAGAGCCGATGAAGCCAATGCTGAAAACCGGCGAACACATTGAAGGCATGCACTGGATCGCCGAGTACCACCCGCTCACGCACGAGATCCGCGTGCTGCGCGAAAACATCGAAGTGGGTACGTACTGCGCGCCGCCCACGCTGTTCGGCGACGAGCAAGCGCTGGGCGCCGCGAACCACGACGATCATCGCAGCCAGGAGGCCGCGCTGCGCGCGTATCTGCGCCACTTCGTGAAGGAACACGACGCGGAGGAATAGCGGCGCGACGGCCGCAATGGTGAAGGGCCGCCGAAGCGGCCCGTCTGTCGTTGCGTGTCGGCCGCCTTGCGATCAGCAGCAGCGGCAACGGCAACCGCACCACACGCAGGGCCGGCGCGTCGCCCCGGCCCCGATTCCGCTCAATGTCCGAGCGACTCGATCTTGCCGGCCGGTTGCGCGACGCCGTGCGGTCGCGCCATCTGCTTGATCGCCAACGCGACGCAGGCGAGCAGGCCCGCGACCGCGATCGTCGCGAACACACCGGCGAACGAGAAGTGCCGGCGCGTCAGTTCGGCGACGAGGAACGACCCGGCAATCCCGCCGAAACGCCCGACACCCAGCATCCACGCCACGCCTGTGCCGCGACCCTCGGTCGGATAGAACGCGGCGGCGAGCGCCGGCATCGACGATTGCGCGGTGTTCATCAGCACGCCCGCGATGAACACGGTCAGCACGAGCATCCCCACATTCCCCGCGGCCTGCCCGATCGCGTATACGCTGATCGCGGTCAGCGCATAGCACACGGCGATCACGCGGTTCGCGTTGAAGCGGTCCATCAGCACGCCGCACAGCACGGCGCCAACGCCGCCGAGCGGGAACAGCGCGGAGATCAGCGTCGCGCTTTTCGGCGTCAGGCCGGCGTCCTTCAGCAGGATCGGCATCCAGTTGATCGACGCGTAGAAGATCACGAGGCCCATGAAGTACGCGATCCACAGCATCACGGAACCGACGATATACGAGCGCGACAGCACGACGCCGAGCCCCTTGCTGCCCGTCTGCGGTGCCGTTTCGGTCATCGCGAACGAGCCGGCGTTCAGCGCGGCGCGCGAGATGCGCGCGAGCGTCGCGCGAATCCGGTCGACACTCCGGCCATGCGCGACCATGAAGCGCACCGATTCAGGCATCTTCAACAGCAACAGCACGCCGAGCAGCAGCGGCGTCACGCCGCCGAGCATCAGCACGCTGCGCCAGCCGAAATGCGGAATCATCCACGCGGCGAGAAAACCGCCGAACGCGGCGCCGAGCGGGAAGCCGCAGAACATCAGGTTGATCACGGTCGCACGACGCTTGTCCGGGCAGAACTCGCCCATCATCGTGACGGCGTTCGGCATCGCGGCACCCAGGCCGACACCGGTGACGAAACGCAGGATCGTCAGGTGGCCGATCGTGTTCGAGAACGCGGACGCGAAGCACGCGACGCCGAACAGGAACACCGAGCCGAGCAGCAGCGAACGGCGGCCGAGGCGATCCGACAGCGGGCCCGATACGAGCGCGCCGCACGCGAGGCCGAACAGCGCGGCGCTGAGCACCGGCGCGAGATCGGGTTTGGTGAGGTTCCATTCGCCGAGCAGCGACGGTGCGATAAAGCCGATCGCGGCCGTATCGAAGCCGTCGAGCAGCACGATCACGAAACACATCAGGAACACGAGCCACTGGAAGCCGCCGAACGGCTGCTCGTTGATGAAGGTCTGGACATCGACCACGGGTGTGCGATTCATCGCGAGTCTCCTTGTCGGCCGAAGTTGGCGCGTCAGCGCTTGCTCCGGTCCCATCCAACATTGATATAGGCAAGAAGCGCGGCCTCGTGGCCGCGCCTTTCCTTCGTTCACGCACCGATTCGCCGCCGGCGCGTTCGTCGATCGTCAACGGTCCGCGAACATCAGCGGGCCGCGCGATCGGGTCACTTCCGGTGCTCAGCCGGCCGCATCCTGTTCCTTGAAGATCTTGTCCGCGAGATGGAACGCGGAATTCGCAGCCGGCACGCCGCAATAGATCGCGGTCTGCAGCAGCACTTCCTTGATCTCGTCGCGCGTCACGCCGTTGTTGCGCGCGGCGCGCAGATGCAGCGCGAGTTCCTCGCCGCGGTTCAGCGCGACCATCATCGCGATGGTCAGCAGGCTGCGCGTATGACGCGGCAGGCCGTCGCGGGTCCAGATCTCGCCCCACGCGTAGCGCGTGATGAGATTCTGGAATTCGTCGGTCACCTCGGTACGGTTCTCGATCGAACGGTCGACGTGCGCGTCGCCGAGCACCGCGCGGCGCACCTTCATCCCTGCTTCGTAACGTTGCTGGTCGTCCATCGTCGGTGCCTCACGCGGTCAGGAAGTCGAGCAGCGCACGGTTGAAGCCGTCGGTGCACTCGATGTTCGAAATATGCGCGGCGTCGAATTCGACGTGACGCGCGCCGGGAATCGCGGCCGCCAGCGCACGACCCTGGTCGGGCGGCGTCGACATGTCCTTCGCGCCGGTCACGACGAGCACCGGCAGCGCGATGCCCTTCACTTCCTCGCGCAGGTCGGCCGCATTCAGCGCGTCGCAGTTCGCCGCGTAGCCGTCCTTGTCGGTATGCACGAACGTGTCGCGAATCGCGTCGAACAGGCGCGGCTCGCGTTCGACGAACGTGTCGGTGAACCAGCGCGGCAGCACGGCGTCGGCGAGCGCGGCCATCCCTTCGGCGCGCGCCTTCTGCGCACGCGGCGCCCACACTTCCGGCGAGCCGATCTTGGCGGCGGTGTTCGACAGCACCGCGCGCACGATGCGCGACGGGAAGCGCGCGGCGAGCGCGGCGCCGGTCAGGCCGCCCATCGAGATCCCGCAGAAGTGCGCGCGCTCGATGCCGACGTGGTCGAGCAGGCCGATCACGTCGCCCGCGAGCTGGTCGACGGTGTACGAACCGGCCGGCGCATCGGAATGGCCGTGGCCGCGCGTGTCGTAGCGCAGGATATTGAAATGCTGCGTGAGCGGGCGAATCTGCGGCGCCCACATCTGCAGGTCGGCGCCGAGCGAGTTCGAGAAGACGAGCCACGGCGCGTCGTCGCGCGCGGCACGGTCGATCCGGTAATGCAGTTTCACGCCGTTGACAGTGGCGAAAGGCATCTCAATGTTCTCCTGGTTATTGCACGCCCGCGTGCAGCGCGAGCACGGCGTCGACATAGGCCTGCGCCTCGCCGACGTAATGTGCGGGATCGAGCAGCCGCGCAAGCGCGTCGCGCGAAAGATGGGCGGATACGGTCGCATCCGCGGCAAGCACGTCGAACAGCGTCGCGCCGGTGCGCACGGCTTCCTTCGACGCATGCTCGACGACGTGATGTGCATCGAGCCGGCCGATCCGGTCGCCGAGCGCAAGCATCACGGCTTCGCCGAGGATCAGCCCGTGCGTCAGGCCGAGGTTCGCGGCGAGGCGTTCGGTGTTGACGTCGAGGCCCGCGACGATCTGTGCGATCTGCGCAAGCGCGCCGCCGGTCAGGCGGGCCAGATCGGGCAGCGCGTCCCATTCGGCCTGCCAGCCGCCGAGCGCGCGCTCGTGCTCCTGGACCATCCCCGCGAACACGGTCGCGACGAGGTTCGGCGCACGCACCGCGGCGGTCAGCACGGCCGCGCAGCCGACCGGGTTGCGCTTGTGCGGCATCGTCGACGAGCCGCCCTTGCCGGCGGCCGCCGGTTCGCCGAGCTCACCGACTTCGGTCTGCATCTGCAGCGACACGTCACGCGCGATCTTGCCGAGCGTGCCGGTCAGCATCCCGAAGCACGAGGCGGCTTCGGCGATGCGGTCGCGCTGCGTATGCCACGGCACGGCCGGCAGCGCGAGCTTCAGGTCGGCCGCGAGCGCGGCGCTCACGCCGGACGCCTGCTCGCGCAGGCTCGCCAGCGTGCCGGCGGCACCGCCGAACTGCAGCACCAGCGCGCGCGCGCGCAACTCGGCGAAACGCGCGCGATGACGCAGCAGTGCATCGAGCCATTGCGCGAACTTGAGGCCGAGCGTGATGGGCAGCGCCTGCTGCAACCACGTGCGGCCGATCATCGGCGTCGCACGATGCGCGCGCGCGAGCGTCGCGAGCGACGCGCACGCTTCGTCGAGCAGCGGCTCGAGCACGTCGAGCGTGTCGCGCAGCTGCAGCACGGTTGCGGTATCGATGATGTCCTGGCTCGTCGCGCCCCAGTGCACGAACTTCGCGGCCTCGGGGTCGTCGGCCTTCACTTGGGCGGTGAGCTGCTTGACGAGCGGAATCGCGAGATTGCCGCCGAGCGCCGCGCCGTGCGCGAGCGCATCGGCGTCGAGCCGATCGGCGCGGCACGCGCGTTCGATCGGCGCGACCGCGGTGGCGGGAATCACCTGCTGCGCGGCGAGCGCACGCGCGAGCGCGGCCTCGACGTCGAGCATCCGCTGGATCGTCGCGCGGGGCGACCAGATCCGGTTGAGCGGCTCGATGCCGCAGATGAGGGAGGTCAGGCGGGCGCTGTCTTCGAGCATGGCATCAGAGAGGGGAAACGGCGTGCGCCTATTGTCTACCCAAGCGTGCCGGCGTGCANNGGCACGCTTGCCGTTCAGGCCGCGGCCTTGCGCGTCGCGTCGATCAGCGGCACGCCGGTCAGCGTCTGCAGTTCGTCGAACGACAGGTCGGTGAAGATCTCGCTCACCGCGAGGCCGTCGGCCGTCACGTCGAGCACGGCGAGATCGGTATAGATGCGGCTCACGCACTGCACGCCGGTCACCGGATACGAGCACTGCGCGACGATCTTGCTCTCGCCCTGCTTCGTCAGGTGCTCCATCATCACGAACACCTGCTTCGCGCCGATCGCGAGGTCCATCGCGCCGCCGACGGCCGGAATCGCATCGGGCGCGCCCGTATGCCAGTTCGCGAGGTCGCCGTTCGCCGACACCTGGAAGGCGCCGAGCACGCAGTAGTCGAGGTGGCCGCCGCGCATCATCGCGAACGAATCCGAGTGGTGGAAATACGCGCCGCCGGTGAGCAGCGTCACGTGCTGCTTGCCGGCGTTGATCAGCTCGTCGTCTTCCTCGCCGGGCGCGGGCGCCGGGCCCATGCCGAGCAGGCCGTTCTCGCTGTGCAGGAAGATTTCCTTGGCGGGATCGAGGTGGTTCGCCACCAGCGTCGGCACGCCGATGCCGAGGTTCACGTACGCGCCTTCAGGGATGTCCTGGGCGACGCGCTTGGCCATTTCATCGCGGGTCAGTCGTTTCATGTCGGTCTCCTAGGGCAGTCAGGCGGCTTGCGACGCGGCACGTTCGGCGGCCAGCTCGGCCGCATGCGCGGCCTGCGGCACTTCGACGACGCGCTGCACGAAAATGCCGGGCGTCACGATGTGTTCCGGGTTCAGCCCGCCGAGCGGCACGATTTCCGACACCTGCACGATCGCGACCTTCGCGGCGCTGGCCATGATCGGCCCGAAGTTGCGCGCGGTCTTGCGATAGACCAGGTTGCCCCAGCGATCGCCCTTGTACGCCTTCACCAGCGCGAAATCGGCGTGGATCGGCGTCTCGAACACATACGACTTGCCGTCGATCACGCGCGTTTCCTTGCCTTCCGCGAGCTTCGTGCCGAAGCCCGTCGGCGTGAAGAAGCCGCCGATGCCGGCGCCCGCCGCGCGGATCCGCTCCGCGAGGTTGCCCTGCGGCACGAGTTCCAGCTCGATCTCGCCCGCGCGGTACAGCGCATCGAACACCTGCGAGTCGCTCTGGCGCGGGAACGAGCAGATGATCTTGCGCACCCGCTTCGCCTTGAGCAGCGCCGCGAGACCGGTTTCGCCGTTGCCCGCGTTGTTGTTGACGATCGTCAGGCCGCGCGCGCCCTGCTCGATCAGCGCGTCGATCAGTTCGGACGGCATGCCTGCCGTGCCGAAGCCGCCGATCATGATGGTCGCGCCGTCGTGGACGTCCGCGACCGCCGATTGAAGCGATTCGAAAATCTTGTTGACCATGTCTCTTCCTGATACGAACCCGCGGCACGATGCGCGGCCTGTCGAGGGGACACGCGCGTGTCGCGTGCCGCGCCGGAGGCCATCGTCGACCCTCGGCATTTGTTCGCTATTCGAACCTAGATTCGATTAGCGAACGATGGGCCGATCATAGAGTCGCGCACAGCGCGTTGTCAAGGCGGGATCCCTCGGGGGAGACCTGATCGTCGAACGGCAGGCCGACGTAGTTTTCGGCCAGCGACTGCGCGGCGGCCCGCGAGCGCGTCACGTACTTCAGCTCGGCAAACTTCAGGCGATTGACGAACGGCGAATCGTCCGGCGACGCATGCAGCATGTTCGTCATGAAGTACGAGAAATGCTCGGCGCGCCACACGCGTTCGAGACAGGTCGCCGAATAGCGCTCGAGCGGCGTCGCGTCGCCGGTGCGGTAGCGCGCGCCCAGTGCGCGGGACAGCGCGCGGACGTCGGCCACCGCAAGGTTCATCCCTTTCGCGCCGGTCGGCGGCACGATGTGCGCGGCGTCGCCGGCCAGGAACAGGCGGCCGTGCTGCATCGTCTCCGACACGAAGCTGCGCATCGGCGTCACGCTCTTCTGCGTGATCCGACCCTCGGTCGGCGTCCAGCCGGTGTCGTTCGAGAAGCGCGTGTGCAGTTCGTCCCAGATCCGCGCGTCGGACCATTCGGCGAGGTTTTCGTCGGGCTTGCACTGCAGATAGAGGCGCGTGACCGTCGGCGAGCGCATCGAGAACAGCGCGAAGCCGTTGTCATGGTGCGCGTAGACGAGCTCGTCGAGCGACGGCGCCGCGTCGGCCAGGATGCCGAGCCACGCGAACGGATAGACGCGCTCGAACGTATTCCGCCGCTCGGCGGGAATCGTCTGGCGCGCGATGCCGTGGAAGCCGTCGCAGCCGGCGACGTAGTCGCAGTCGATGCGGTCCGCGCGGCCGTCCGCATGCTTGAACGTGACGAACGGGTGCTCGCTTTCGACATCGTGCAGCGCGACGTCGGTGACGTCGAAGTGCATGGGGTGGCCATGTGCGTCGCCGGCCGCGATCAGGTCGCGCACGACTTCATGCTGGCTGTAGACGGTGATCGCCCGCCCGCCGGTGAGCGCGCTCAGGTCGATGCGATGGCGTTGGCCGGAGAACAGCAGCTCGATGCCGTGATGCTCGAGCCCTTCGCGGCGCATCCGGTCGCCGAGGCCGGCTTCGTTCAGCGTGTCGACCGTCCCCTGTTCCAGCACGCCGGCGCGGATGCGGTTCTCGCAGTATTCGCGCGAACGTGCTTCGACGAGGACGGCATCGACGCCTTGCAGGCGCAGCAGATGGGACAGCAAAAGGCCGGACGGGCCGGCGCCGATGATCGCGACTTGGGTGCGCATTGTTCGTCTCCAGAACTTTGGTTCGAGTAATGGAACCCATTTGAGCGCTTTCCCGACTATGCGGCAACGCGATTCAGGAGATAAGTTGTATACGTTTTGAAGATACTGTCCTGACGATGGACGCGCTCGATCTGAACCTGATTCCCTACCTCGTCGCGCTCGACGACGCGCGCAACGTCAGCCGTGCCGGCACCCTGCTCGGCGTGAGCCAGCCGCGCGTGAGCACGGCGCTCGGCCGCCTGCGCGACTATTTCGGCGATCCGCTGTTCGTGCGCACGTCGCGCGGGATGGAGCCGACGCCGCGCGCGCTCGCGCTGCTGCCGGCCGCCCGCGACGCGCTCGCGCAGATCGAGCGCGGCCTCGTCGCGCCGCACGACTTCGATCCGGCGGCGAGCACGCATACGTTCTCGATCGCGCTGTCGGACGTCGGCGAGATCGTGTTCCTGCCGAAACTGCTGCAGGCCTTCACGACGTGCGCACCGCATGCGAACCTGCGCTCGGTCTCGCTCGCGCATGACGAAGTCGGCCGCGGCCTCGAAGCCGGCTCGATCGATCTCGCGGTCGGCTACTTCCCCGATCTCGACGGCAACAACTTCTTCCAGCAGCGGCTGTTTACGCATCGGTTCGTCTGCCTGATGCGGCGCGGCCATCCGTTCGAGCAGGCACCGCCGTTCACGGTCGAGCAGTTCCTCGGGTGCGGGCACGCGGTGGTGCGCGCCGAAGGGCGCAGCCAGGAGGTGCTCGAGAAATACCTCGCGAAGCAGCGCATGCAGCGTCGCGCGGTGCTCGAGACGCCGCACTTCATGAGCCTGCCGTTCATCCTGAGCCGCACCGACCTGATCGCGACGGTGCCGCATGCGATCGGCTATGCGTATGCGGCCGAGCACGCGTTCATCGTGCCGGTCGAGCCGCCGCTCGCGCTGCCGCGCTTCGACCTGAAGCAGCACTGGCATCGCAAGTTCCACAACGATCCGCGCACCGCGTGGCTGCGCGGCATCGTCGCGTCGCTGTTCAACGACGAGCAGGACGAATGGCCGAAGTGACGAAAGGCGCGCGGCCGGTGAGCGGCGCGCCGCACGCACGACCCGCGAAAGCATGAAACAATGGCCGGATATCCGCGCCGCCGCAGGCGGCCGCATTCGATGGAGCCACTAGATGGGTAAGGGTAAGAAAACCGCAGCGCCCGAGCCGGCCGCCACCCGGCCGAGCCGGGAAGAAGCCGAGGATGCCGTTCGCGTGCTGCTGCGCTGGGCCGGCGACGATCCCGCCCGCGAAGGCCTGCTCGACACGCCCGCACGCGTCGTGCGCGCATACGAACAGTTCTTCGCCGGCTATGCGCTGGACCCGCGCGACATCCTCGCGCGCACGTTCAGCGAAGTCGACGGCTACGACGAAATGATCGTGCTGAAGGACATCCGCTTCGAGAGCTACTGCGAGCATCACATGGTGCCGATCATCGGCCGCGCGCACGTCGCGTATCTGCCGAACCATCGCGTCGTCGGCATCTCGAAGCTCGCGCGTCTCGTCGACGCATTCGCGAAGCGCCTGCAGATCCAGGAAAAGATGACCGTGCAGATCGCCGACACGCTGTTCGACGTGTTGCAGCCGAAAGGCGTCGGCGTGATCCTCGAAGCCGCGCACCAGTGCATCTCGACGCGCGGCGTGCACAAGCCGGGCGTCGAGATGGTCACGTCGCGCATGCTCGGCACGTTCCGCACCGATCCGTCGACGCGGCGCGAATTCCTGTCGATCGTCGCGAATCCTTCTTCAGTCAACCTGACGAATACGTAATGCAGTCTACGAAGCAAGCGGCGAACGCGCCGGTCGTGCTCGTGACCGGCGCCGCGCGCCGGGCCGGGCGCGCGTTCGCCGAGTATTTCGCCGCGCACGGCTATCGCACCGCGGTCCACTACGACCGCTCGGCCGATGCCGCACAGGCGGCGGCCCGCACGATCGCCGAACGCGGGCACGATTCGGTCGCGCTGCAGGCCGACCTGTCGGATGCCGCGCAAATCACCGCGCTGATCGACCAGGTGTATGCGCACTTCGGCCGCCTCGACGTGCTGGTCAACAACGCGTCGGTGTTCTGGCAGGACCACTTCCCGAGCTTCGACCTCGCGGCGTTCGACCAGGCCTGGGCCGTCAACTGCCGTGCGCCGATCCTGCTCACGCGCGCGTTCCACGAACGGGCCCGCGCGGCCGGCGCGCAGGGCGTCGTCGTCAACGTAGTCGACCAGAAGATCAAGGAAAACTTCCACCGCGACCATTTCAGCTACACGGTCGCGAAAGCCGCGCTCGGCAATCTCACGCAGATGCTCGCGCTGTCGTCGTCGCCCGTGCTGCGCGTGAATGCGGTGTTCCCTGGGCTGATGCTGCCGAGCGACGACCAGACGCAGGCCGACTTCGAGCACGCGAGCCGCGCATCGACGCCGCTCGCGCGCATCGCCGGCCCCGGCGATGTCGCGAGCGCAATCCTGCTGCTGACGGGGAGTGCCTACAACGGCGTGGATTTCGTCGTCGATGCGGGGCAGAACCTGATTCGTGTCGACCAGGACGTGCTGTACAAGCATCGGTCGCCAGGCGCCAAGCACTGACTTCAGCGCGCCGGCGCCGTTCGCGCGCCGCCGTTACGGCTTCTCGGCGCTGCCGCCTTCGCGGACCTTGCCCTGCGCGACGCTCGTGCCGGCCGGCACGCTGTGCGTGAGCCACACGTTGCCGCCAATCACCGAGCCGCGCCCGATCGTCACGCGGCCGAGAATCGTCGCGCCCGCGTAGATCACCACGTCGTCCTCGACGATCGGATGCCGCGCATTGCCCTTGACCAGCGCGCCTTCGCCGTCGGCCGGGAAGCTCTTCGCGCCGAGCGTCACGGCCTGGTACACGCGCACGCGCTCGCCGATGATCGCGGTTTCGCCGATCACGACACCGGTGCCGTGGTCGATGAAGAAGCTCGGGCCGATCTGCGCGCCCGGGTGGATGTCGATGCCGGTGGCCGAGTGCGCGATTTCATTGATGAAGCGCGCGAGCAGCGGCACGCCGAGCCGGTGCAAGGCATGCGCGAGCCGATGGTGCATCATCGCGAGCACGCCGGGATAGCACAGCAGGATCTCGGTGATGTGCTGCGCGGCCGGATCGCCCGCATACGCGGCCTGGATGTCGCTGACCAGCAGCGCGCGAACCGACGGCAACTGCCGGCCGAACTCGCGCGCGATCTCGAACGCGCGTTCGTCGAGCTCCGCGAACGGCGTGTCCGCATGCTCGGGCAGGAACGGCAGCGCGCGGCGAATCTGTTCGGACAGGATCCGCAACGTGCTTTCGAGCGTGTGGCCGACGTAGTAATCGACGCTTTCGTCGGTCAGATCCGGCGCGCCATAGTGCGTCGGAAACATCGACGCGCGCAGGCCCGTGACGATCTTGCAGATCGCGTCGCGCGACGGCAGTTCACGGATGCCGCGCGGATGGCGCGTGCGATGGCGTTCCTCGCGCGATTCGCGCAAGCCGGCAACGATTTCTTCGAGGCCCCACTGACGGGCGGGTGATGTCGACATATGACAATGCAGGCAGCCGCGCTGGAACGCACGGCCGCTAATAAAGTGACGGGTTCCACAAGATTACCGCGTTTTCGTCCGGCAGCGGCATGCCGGGGGGGGGGGGGCGGCCGGGCGGCCGACGCTGCTGACGCGCGACCGGGTCAGATCGTGATGCTGCTCGCGTCGATCCAGCGCACGGCCCAGTCGCGCGCATGCGCGATCGCGGCGCCTTCGTCGTTGAACTGGAGCTCGATCGGAAAGAAACGGTTCGCGACGAGTTCCCCGTCGCTCGATCGGGAGATCACGACGTAAGGTTTGAACGAACCGTCACTGGCGCGCGCGGGCGCGCAATTCAACAGATAGCCGCGGTGCGTGAACGCAGTATTCGCTTGCATGAATCCGCCACCTCTAGTCCCTTGTTTGTTGTTCACTACCCGTCTTTAAGGGTGCTACGTGGCCCCCGGTGCGGGCAGAGGCGGCGAGACTGCATCCCCTGTCGCCGCTTCGCAGGAAAAGAATCATACTCTGTAGAAAACGGGTGTTCTAGCTGAAATAAATCAGGACAAATCAGCGCGCGCCATGCGAGCCCGGCGATCGCCCGCGCGCCGTTTTCCCGTCGTGCCCGGAACGGGATTTGCTTCGATCCGGAGCGCCTCGCCGCCAGGAGAGCCGTGATGGAAACGTCCGCTCAAGCACACATCGCGCATCCGCGCAGCGTCGAACTCGACAACGACGACACGCTCGACAGCACCGTCGACACCGACGGCAAGCATCGCGAGGCGGCACGTCTCGCGAGCGGCCGCGCCTTCTCGCCCGACCAGATCACGCGCAGCAACGCATCGCTCGTCAACGCGATGCCGGAAGCCGGCGACGGCTTCGCCGGGTTCGACAGCCGGCCGGGCGGCAACCATCCGGCCTTCGCGCTGCGGGCTGGCTACGCGGTGATCGAGAAGGGCTTCGCCGCGCCGTCGCAGGCCGCCGACGCCGCGTTCGGCCCCGTTCATCGCATGTACGGCAGCACGTACTGGCCCGGTCACGGACGCCGGCCGGAACGGGTGATCGAACTGACGGCGGTGCCGAGGTAGCGTGCGCGCCGTTTGAATCGATCGTTCGATTGGCGAATCGAAGCGCGACCGGCGATCGACGGTGGCGGATCGAGGTGCCGGCCTTTCGCGGCTTGCCGTCACACGATGCCCGCGCAACCGTATTCAGTGACGATGGCGTGTCCGCACGGCGCTCACGTGCTGTCTTCGCGCGAGCAGGCGTCGCGATTCATCGTCCGCGCGGCGGCTGCGGTCACGATGCGCTTCGCGCTTCGCCGCGCGCATCACGCAGTGCAGCATGCGGCGCGCGCATGGGCCGCCATCGCGGTACGCCGGCCCCGCCGCCGCGGCGCGACGATCGCGATGACCGCGACGTCGCTGCAAAGTCCCGGCCGTTGGTTTACCCTGCCTCGCAGCAACGCACGGCCCGTTCGGCCATTGCGCCGACTTCCGCTCAACCCGCCACTCGGAGACACTATGTACAAGCGCATTCTGGTTGCCATCGACGGCAGCGACACGTCCCGCCACGCGTTCGATGCCGCACTCGCGCTCGCGAAGCAGCACGGTGCCGAACTGCAACCGTTCTACGTCGTCGAGAACGCCGCGATCTATTACAACGTGCCGGGCTACGATCCGTCCGTGCTGCGCGACCAGCTCATCGCGCAGGGCACCGCGCTCGCGGCGGATTTCACGAAGCGGATGCAGGCTGCCGGCGTGAAGGGCGAAACGCAGATGAACGAGGCGTCGTCGCTCAACGACGTATCGACGCTGATCCTCGACGGCGCGAAGGCGTTCGGCGCCGATCTGCTGGTGCTCGGCACGCACGGCCGTCGCGGGTTCCGCCGCCTCGTGCTCGGCAGCATCGCCGAACAGTGCGTGCGGCATGCGACGCTGCCGGTGCTGCTGATCCCGGCCGCCGCGCACACGGACGAAGACGAGCAGGAAGGCTGAGCGGGCCGGCGCGCGCGTTGCAGCCGCGCAGGCAAACTGCGCGCATGCACGCCTGCCGCTGCGACGCCACGCGGCATGCGCGCACGGTCGCGACGTTTTGTCACCCGACAGCCGCAACTTGCGGTGGGACAATGATTTCGTCGATTCAACGCCGGAGTAAACGATCATGCTGACGCCCGTCGCCACACGTCCCGCCGCCCAGCCCCATGCAGGCAGCTGGGCCTCCCGCCAGGCCCCGCACTGCTCGTCGTGCGCCATGCGGCACCTGTGCATGCCGCAGGGCCTCGCGCCCGAAGCACTCAGCCGCCTCGAATCGGTCATCTGCGCGGCGCGCCCGGTCAAGCGCGGCGAAGCGCTGTTCCGCGAAGGCGACATGTTCGACAACCTGTACGCGGTGCGCTCGGGTTCGCTGAAAACCGTCGCCACGCGCCACGACGGCCGCGAGCAGGTCACGGGCCTCCACCTCGCGGGCGAAGCGCTCGGCCTCGACGGCATCTGCGACGACACGCACCCGCGCACCGCGGTCGCGCTGGAAGACAGCTCCGTCTGCGTGATTCCGTACAGCGCGCTCAAGTCGCTGTGTTCGGAGGCCGGCACGATGCAGCTGCGCATGCACAAGCTGATGAGCGAGCAGATCGTGCGCGAAACGTCGCAAACCATGCTGCTCGGTTCGCTGAACGCGGAAGAACGGGTCGCCGCATTCCTGCTCGACGTGTCGTCGCGTTACCTGAAGCGCGGCTACTCGCCGTCGGAATTCAACCTGCGGATGACGCGCGAAGACATCGGCAGCTATCTCGGCATGACGCTCGAAACGGTCAGCCGCACGTTGTCGAAGTTCCAGAAGCGCGGCCTGATCGAAATGCAGGGCCGCCTCGTGCAGATCGTCGACTTCGACGGCCTGCACCACGTCTGACCCCGCGCGCCGCCACCCGCCACGCCCGCCTCTACGGCGCCTTCCGCCCCGATCAGTCGAGGAACAGCGCCGCGCGCGCCTTGAGCGCCACGCTGAAATCGTCGAGCCAGCCGATCGACAGGCGCCAGCTCTGCCAGTAAAGCTCGATGTCGACGGTCCGCCCGCGCGACATGTCGACGAGCTCGCCCGCCGCCAGTTGGCGATCGACCATCCGGTCCGGGCACATCCCCCATCCCAGCCCCGTTTCGCATGCGCGCAGATAGCCCGCGACGTGCGGGATCCAGTGTTGCGGCGGATCGAGATCCGCGCGCGTCACGCGCCGGATGAAACGCGCCTGCAAACCGTCCTTCGGGTTGAACATGACGCACGGCGCGCGGCGCAGCGCATCGCGCGTGATGCCCGCGCTGAAATAGCGCGCGTAAAACGCCGGCGAACACACCGCGCGATAGCGGATGCGCCCGAGCCGCGTCGACCGGCATCCCTGGATCGGCTCGGCCTGCGCGGTCACCGCGCCCTGCACGCTGCCGTCGCGAATGCGCGCGGCCGTGTAGTCCTGGTCGTCGATCACGAGGTCGAGCAGGGTCTCGCGCTCGGTGCAGAACGGCCCGACCGCGTCGATGAACCAGGTCGCGACGCTGTCATCGTTGACGGCCACGCGCAACGTCGGCCACGCACTCGCGATCTGGCCCGGCAATGCGGGCATCCGGCCGCCCAGCTCGGCCTCGAGCAGCTGCACGCGCTCCGTATGGCGGCACAGCAGCGCGCCCGACGTCGTCGCGACGCACGGCTGGCCGCGCTTGACGAGCACACTGCCGACGCGCTCCTCCAGCAGCTTCACGCGTTGCGATACCGCCGACGGCGTGACGTTCAGCTCCTTGGCCGCCCGTTCGAACGAGCCGTGCCGGATCACGGCTGCGAGGGCGTCGAGCAACGCGTAGTCGAGCATTAGATTTCCTTAATCCGCATTAGGTGAATTAGCTTCTCTTATGTCATGGCTGCCCGCAGACTAGCGCTAACCGATTCACCCGTCTACTGCTTCTCGTCTCCCATCATGAACTGGATCGCTTTTTCCCACGGCGCCGCCCTGTGCGGATCGCTCATCGTCACCATCGGCGCGCAGAACGCGTTCGTGCTCCGGCAAGGCATCATGCGCGCGCATGTCGGCAAGATCGTGCTGCTGTGCGCGCTGTCCGACATGATCCTGATCGGCGCCGGCGTCGGCGGCGCATCGGTACTCGTCGAGCGCTATCCGACCTTCGTCCACGTGGTGCTGTACGTCGGCCTCGCGTATCTCGCATGGTTCGGCATCAATGCGCTGCGCCGCGCGTTCAAGCCGGGGCACGACACGCTCGACGTGCGTGGCGACACGGTCGCACCGCCGCCGCAAAGTGCGGCCGCGATCGTGCTGATGACGCTCGCGTTCACGTGGCTCAACCCGCACGTGTATCTCGATACGTTCCTGCTGATCGGCACGGCCGGCGCACGCGAGCCGGAAGGCACACGCGTCGCGTTCGCGATCGGCGCGATGTCGGTCAGCGTCGTGTGGTTCCTCGGGCTCGGATACGGTGCGCGACTGCTCGCGCCGTGGTTCCGCAAGGCCGTTGCGTGGCGCGTGCTGGATGGCGCGATCGGCAGCATGGTGCTGTTTCTGGCGGCCGTGCAGTTGCGATAACGCGTTGCGTCACCGATCGATCACGGGCGGCAGCATGCCGCCCGTTTTTCGTTCCGGCGCCGGAATCGCCGGCGCTTCCATTCGCGTCCCCTCGCGCACCGGCATCGCAAAATTCGGCTCCGCATCCAATCCGACAGCACGAATCATTCGATAACGGACGATGCATCCGCTATCCGCCGCCATTTCGCCGCATTCGCGGCTGTGTGCCCGCTGCACGATTCCAGCCGATGGGCGAGAATGTTTCAGCGTCCCGCGACAACGGCGCACGTGCTTCGCCCGTCCGCCGTCCCGTCGCATTCATTCCGGCCCATCCTGTCGTTCGATCCCTTCATCTCGCAGATATCGGAGAGCAACATGACACTACGCACCCTCGGCACGTCGGACATCCAGGTTTCACCGCTCGCCTTCGGCGGCAACGTCTTCGGCTGGACCGTCGACGAGAACGCATCGTTTGCGCTGCTCGACGCGCTCGCCGACACCGGCATCAACTTCATCGACACGGCCGACGTCTACTCGGCCTGGGCGCCCGGCAACCACGGCGGCGAATCGGAAACGATCATCGGCAAGTGGCTCAAGCGCTCCGGCAAGCGCGACCAGGTCGTGATCGCGACCAAGGTCGGCCTGCTCGAGGCACGCGCCGGCCTGACCAGGGACAACATCCTGAAGGCCGTCGACGATTCGCTGCGCCGCCTGCAGACCGACTACATCGACCTGTATTTCTCGCACCGCGATCTCGCCGACACGGCCCCGCTCGAAGCAACGCTCGGCGCGTACCAGACGCTGATCGACGCGGGCAAGGTGCGCATCATCGGCGCGTCGAACTACAGCGGCGCGCGCCTGCGCGAAGCCGCCGACATCAGCCGGCGCGACGGCCTGCCCGCCTACCAGGTGATCCAGCCGGAATACAACCTGATCGACCGCGCCGACTATGAACGCGACCTCGAGCCGGTCGTGCGCGACCTGAAGCTCGGCGTCGTCAACTACTACGCGCTCGCGAGCGGCTTCCTGTCGGGCAAGTACCGCAGCGAGGCCGACCTGAAGAAGAGCGTGCGCGGCGATCGCGTCGCCGGCTATCTCGATGCGCGCGGCCTGCGCATTCTCGCGGCGCTCGACGACGTGTCGGCGAAGCACGGCACGCAACCGGCCGCGATCGCGCTGGCATGGCAGATCGCGCGGCCGACGATCACCGCACCGATCGCGAGCGCGACGTCGCTCGCGCAGCTTGCCTTGCTCGGCGAAGCGATCCGCGTTCGGCTCGACGACGACGACATCCGCAAGATCGACGCGGCCAGCGCGGTCTGAGGGCGTCCACGGCGCGTCGCCGGCCTGAGCCGCGGAGGTTCGCGGTGCAACGGATCGATGGTTCGATGGTTCGATGGATTGCGACTCGGCGGCGCATCGGTGGTGCCGAGCATCGTGCCGGGCCACCCGCCCGCGCCGCGATGAAGGCACGATGAAAACGAAAACGGCGCATGAACCACGCGCCGCCTCGCCCCCCATTCCGCTGTATCAACCAGCGCTGCGCAGCGCCATCGGCGACGCGCCGCTGTGGATCTCGCCGTCGCAGAACAAATGCGTGCGACATCCTGATGGCGAAGGAAGCAGGTCCGCTACGGGCGTTCGGACTCGCCCTCGCTTCCCGTGTCCAAGCGCAGGCGCGCTACGACTTGTCCGAGACTGTAATACGCGACCTGCCGGCTTCGATCCGACTCATCCACACTGATTCGGTGATCGAAATCCATCTGGCCGGACGAGTCTCCCGTCAAAGCGATTGAGGATCGTCTGCTCAGCAATCGTAGAAATATCTTTCGCATGGCTCAAGCAATATTCAGCCGCATCACTTTTTCCCTACGTGCCGCACCCTGCATCAAAACGTTGAGATTGCTGCGATCGACATTCGCTCAACGACGGATCACTCGAAGCCAATCCAGGTGATCCCCGAACAACGAAGATTCGAATGCAGCTACCGGCCTACACTCCTTCCATCGCAATGCCTACCCTCCGCAACTCGGCCAACGCTTGAGCCAATAGTTTCCTCAGTCGATCGTTCTCGGCTTGAAGGTCTTTCAGCCTTCGTGATTCAGTCCCTTCCCCGACACCAAATTTCGCCCGCCAGGCGTAGAAGGAGGTATCGCTGAACCCGTGTGTCCTGCACAGATCCCGGACCATCACACCGGCCTCGGCTTCTCTCAGGAACCCCATGATTTGCTCTTCGGTAAAGCGCTTCTTCATCTCGCCCCGTTCCTCGAAACCGAACTTCGCCGGCATCCGGTGGTTCGCGCGCCAGAGAACATTTCGATCTCCCGCTTGCGTCCTCTAACTCGAGGCAGCACGTGACGAAATTTCCCTTTGTCGACTGGCGTACGATTCGACGACGAGATAAAGGGTGGCCTGAACAATCACGGCGAACGGTGTTGCCCATTGATACAACGACGGAAAAATCGACGCGTTACCGACACACACGCCACCGAGCGTTGCGATCAGGCAAGTGCTCAATCCGGTCCATCGCCAGTTTTCGACCGCCTGTAGCGTGGCATCGGATACATCCCGGGAACGTCTGACCCAGAACTGATCGACGAGGAGCAACGTGACGAAGCAAGCCATGGACATGCCGATATAGTTCAGGGCACTCGCGAGCAAGTGCGTGCCATCTGAAATCAACACGGTCGCGGCAATCGCGCAGAACACGACGATGACGACTCTTCTGCTGACCGCAACGCCAAGGAGATGCTCAACTGCGTTGACGAAGGCAACGGTTCCCGAGTAGATGTTCCCCAGATTGATTCTGAGCTGAGTCGTGCAGGCGAAAACAATCCCGCCCGCACCCAGCAACGAAACGAAGTAGATGCCAGGATTGCTTTCCCGCATCCTGACCGCGAACCAGATCCCCAGGATTCCGGTAATGCCGTAGCAAAACGCGGGAAACAACGCGCCCACGAACACCGTCCCTGCACGCAACTCGCGCTTGCGCACGAATCGTGCGTAGTCGGCCGTTACCAGGCCGATGATGAAGGCCAGGCCGTTGACGATACCCAGCACTTCCAGCAGATCCTTGAACGAACCCACGCCAACCTGAATCGCGGGGAGCGGGACGCCCGACGCAGGCAGCGCGGCTGCATTCCTCATCGCCCACACGACAAATACAACGAAGAGCACGAGACTTATCGCCTGGAATTTCGCCAGAACCTTCATGCCCGACCACACGAGCGGCAACATGACGAAGACCAGGCAGACATAGATCAACGCATGGGGAACATCAGGAAAGAGGGCCTGCAGCGAAGCCCCCATGATGCTGGCCTCCGCGACAAAGTAGGTCAGGCACGCCAGGCCGTAAGCCAGGCTGAACAACCCCGCTCCGCGGTACCCGAGCACGGTTCTGGCCCAGATGTTGATGCCAAACCCCGTCTCGATGGATCGGCGGACGAGCAGCACGCCGACAAACGTCGAGACACCGTATCCGTAGGCCAATCCGATCAGCGCTGCAACTACGCCAAACTTCACGGTAATGATCGACGCGATCTGGGCAAAGAAAAGCGCTGTCGCGATACCCAGCGTGGCGAAGAATATGGCGCCCCAACTGGTCCTTGCCTCCTCGGGAACCGGGCTGGACGCGTAATCGTCATCGGAGTGGGTTGATGCAGGCATACGGAAATCCCGAAACGCTCGTGTGAGAAAAAGGAGCAGGTTCCTGCGGACCTCACGAAGAAGGTATCCTCGTATCGGTCCGCAGCGCCCCGCTGATTGCACTCAGAACTTGTGCCGCAGCCCGACGGCCAGCACTTCCTGGGTGCGTTTCCCCGCCGCGATCCCGTACGAGCCGATCGACGCCTCCGCGGCGCCTTGTCCGTTTTGTCCGCTCGCGTGCTGATACCCCGCGAGCGCATAGACGTCCGTGCGCTTGCTCAAGCTGTAATCCGTGCCGATGTTCACCTGGTGGTACTTGGCGGACGAATCGCCCAGCGCGCGCGTGTAGTTGTAGCCGGCAATCAGCAGCAGAGCAGGCGTCGCCTGATACTGCGCGAAGATCGAACCGCTGTGATACTTCTCCGAGCCGGTGAACGTCGACGCAGCGTCCGCCGAATACTGGGCGTAGCCGTACGCCGCCCCGACCGTGACCGGGCCCGCGACGTAGTTGGCACCGATCCGCGCGATGTTGATCGAACGGGCCGATGCATAGGCCGCATTCACCGGTGAATTGAACAACGAGTCCGACGACGACGTGCCGCGATTGCCCAGCGTCGCGTTGCCGTTGTCGATATGGAGAATGCCGCCGCCGACGTTGAACGACGTGCTCTGATAGCCGACTGCTGCACTCCACGTCTGCCCCGACCCGGTGGATCCGGCGACACCGCCGGGCGCATACATCACCTCGGTCGAAACGCCGCCCCACGTCGGACTCACCCATTTCACCGCGTTGTTGAAGCGAGCACTCGAGTCGTAGTTGTCGACGTCCCCCGGTGTCGCGAACCAGCCGCTGTACACGTCCGCCGTCAGTTGCTGTTCGAGATCGGTCAGCGGATCGTACTGGCGGCCGAGCGTCAGGGTGCCATACGGGCTGGCGATACCGACGAACGCTTGCCGGCTGAACAGCCGGCCCGGCGTCGCGAGCGCACCGTTCGTGCCGTCAAAGCCGCTCTCCACGGTAAAGATGGCCGAGAGCCCGCCACCCAGGTCCTCCGATCCCTTCAACCCCCACAGGGAAGCCGAAAGATTGCTGGGCAGCATTCTCACTTGCGAGCTCTGTCCGCCGCTGTTGTGAACGTAGGCCACACCGGTGTCGATGATCCCGTACAGCGTCACGGAACTTTGAGCCTTGGCCTGCGAGAACGCGACGATGCTCAATGCGGCTACCGCGATGATTTTCCTTTTCATATGTCTCCCCAAACCCTGTTACACAGATTTCACCAGGAATACTTATTAAATTGAAAACTGATGCGTCGATACCAAACCTCACTTCCATACAGGCGACAAAACCATCAAATGCCAGCCTGCCAAGCTGTACGCCGATACCGATCCTCAGCCCGAATTCCGAATCCGACGCCTTCCCGACCATGACGGGGGAAATTCAGGCGTCGGAATTCGATCGACGTGCTCAGCGCTCCGATCGATCGAATCGGCGTATTTGCGTCAAACGGTATTAGCCGAAGAAATTCTCGAGTTCCTTTGCAAGCGCCTCGGGCGCCTCTTCCGGGATGTAGTGCCCGGAAGCGACCATCGTGCCGCGCACGTCCGCGGCGACCTGCTGCAGCTGCGGGACCAGGTCGGGCATCGATCCCTGATCGGCCCGGACTGCCAGAACCGGCATCTTGAGCTTGCCCTTCGCGCTCAATTCGCGATTCTGCTCGGCAGACACCGAGATCGCGCGGTAGTAAGCAAGACCGCCTTTCAGGCCATTCGTCAGGAACACGCGATGGTATTCGTCGAAGTCCGCCTGGGAGAACACCTTCGGGTTCGCCGCCTTCCGTTGCAAATACCACTCGAGATAGATGTGCTCGCGGCCGGCCAAGAGCGCTTCCGGAAGATCCGGGATGTTGTGGAATGCGACGTGCCACGTCCGCCATGCAACGTCGGACGCCCACGGCAGCGTATCCGGAAGACTGATGCCCGGGATGCCCGTGTCGAGGATCGCGAGGCCGCTAACCTTGTCGCCATTCATCGCCGCATAGGGATAGCCGACCCATCCGCCGATGTCGTGTACGACAAGCGCATGTCGATCGACATCGAGTTTCTCGACCAGGCCACGAAGGAGCGTCGCGGCCTTGACCGTGTCGAGCGTACCCGCGGGGCGATCCGAATCACCTTGCCCGGGAAGATCCGGAGCAATAACGCGGTACCGATGCCCAAGCAGAGGCAAAACCTTGCGCCACGCATACCAGCTTTGAGGGAAACCGCAAATCAGAACCAGCACGTCGCCGTCCGGCTTGCCGCCGCTCACATAATGCATCCGCACGCCATCAACCGTCTGAAAGCCCCGCTTGAAACCTTCGATGCCGGTCTCCGGCCATTCACGATTCGAAAACATTCACAAGCTCCTGTTGTTCCACCGACATGTGCAGGCGCGAGCGCGAGCGCCAGCGCCGCGCCCCGCATGTAGCCAAACGCCCGCTTAGAAAGGATCCCGGGCAGCGGCAAGCCAGCCGCCGTCCATCACGTACTCGCTGCCATGCACGAAGTCGGCATCGTCGCCACCCAGATACGCGGCGAGCTTGGCGATTTCTTCCGGTTGACACCAGCGGCGAGCCGGGAATTTCTGAAGGGCCGCTTCCATATCGGGCGAATTCGCCGTCGTTTGTTCCGACATCGCCAGCGGGGTCGCCGTTGCGCCCGGGCAAATCGTATTGACGCGAATGCCGCGCGCACCATATTCGAAGGTGAGCTGTCGAGTCAGGCCGATCACGCCGTGCTTGGACGCCGTGTACGCAGTGCCGCCGCCCGCCGCGCTGAATCCCGAGGTCGACGACGTGTTCACGATCGCCCCTTTTCCTTGCTTCAGCATCTGTGGAATGACCGCCCGAGCCATCAGGAACGGTCCTGTGAGATTGACCGCGATGACACGATTCCACTCTTCGACGCTCACCTCGTGGGCGGTCGCGTGTCCGTCCAGAATGCCTGCGTTGTTGCACAGAAGATCGATATGTCCCCAGCGCTCGATCACCGCGGCGACCGCAACCTCGACGCTACGCGGGTCGCTGACATCCGTTTGATACGCATATGCTTTCGACGGGTCCGCCAATGCTTCGACAGTGGCAACGGCGTTCTTGAGATTGATATCGAGTGCGGCGACGTTCGCCCCTCTCGAAACGAACTCGCGAACCATTGCTCGCCCCATGCCTGAGCCGGCACCGGTTACGACAACCACACGCCCGGAATAATCATTCACTGAAACGTCTCCTTGACTTCACTTTGACCAGCACGCGCGCTGCCCACTGAGCCGGCGAATCGTGCGCTTTCTGTTTCCAGGATTCGCGTCCATGCATCGTCTTGCGCCAATTAGACGAGGTCCAATTGTGATTCTCGATGTGTACAGATCACGAATTTCTATCAACTCGGCGAGCCGGACCGAACACGGTCCGCGATCAATCGGTGTTCGGCAAACATTCGTCACGCGCCGGAATTTAATTCGTGATGCGAATTGATATCCGGAATTCGATCAGGCCACGTGCAACGCACGCCATGTTCAAGGTTGAAGATCGTGATCGATGAAGTGAGCGGTCAGGTCACGCAACAGGCGTGGCCCCATGTGAGCGTCCCGACCGTCTGGATAGTGTCCGGCGGCCTTGAAACCATTGTATGTATGGCCAAGGCGCCGTTCGTCCATCCAAAGGATGAGAAAAATTTCCATTGATGCAACCGGCGGCGAGGACGAACGCACCGCCCCGGTGCACTCAGGCTATTTCGTTGTCGGCGTGCCCAGGTCGGCGGAAAACGCCGCGAGCTGGGTGCGGCTCTCGATTCCCAGCTTGCCCAGGATTCGAATGACGTGCGACTTGACGGTGGCAAGCTCGATACCCAGCGTCTCCGCTATGTCCTTGTTGGACAGGCCTGCGGTCATGAGGGACGCAACACCGAGTTCCCGCTCCGTCAGGAAATACTCGTTTCGCAGCACGTGGTCTGCCTGCACCTTCTTGACGGATGCAAGCATCGAGAAGCTGTGCTGCATATAGTCGTACATCTGTTCGAAGGGCTCGGGAGTCGAGAACGGGTTGTCGCCTTGCTTCTTGATGACGGAGAGGCACGCTAGCGGGGTATCTCCCGCCCAGAACAGGAACCCGACTTCGTCCACGAGCCCGTACTTCCTCTGGTAATCCGACCAACTGGAGTGCTGGTCGTCGCGCTTTGCCCCCTTGAGGGTCACGACGGTCGCACGCTGTTTGATCAGACGATAGACGTTCAGCGGATCGGCCGAGGCGAATACCGTGTAATAGTCCTTGATGGTCTCTTCCGGCCACCCCATCTGGGTGTGCGGCAATAGCTGGTCGTGCGAATCGAGCCATGTGAACACGGCTGCCGAACAATTGAGCATCGACCGTGCAAAGTTAACGGTCTGAAGCGCGAACTCCTGGGATTCCCTGAATTTGCTGATTTCGACTAACATCGCCAATTCTCTTTGCCGGTAGGGACGAGCGCGCACGCCGATCGCCCGAAATCAGCGACCCGACCGGCGCGTCAGCACCGGAACCGAAAGCCGCGCGAGCTTGGAGCATGAAATTCGCACCAGACTAACATCTGATACCTAATGCGACAGACTAGCGCAACGCAACGCCGGATCATATTAGGGAAGTCATATATCCACCGGCGGCCCTATTCCGAAAGTCGATCGGGATGATCGGTCACGCGGCCCGGATCAGGGTCTCCGGCCTTTCACCGCAGTATGCGGCACACACGTCCTTCGCCGCATCGGCTGCCGCTACGACGGCAGGTGACGCATTGACCGACATGCACAACGACACGTCGATCGACGGTGGCTGCGGCTCCAGCGCCAGCTCGGCGATGCGCCCGTTCTTCAGTTCGTCATGCACGAAAAGATACGGGACCGCTCCGACACCATATCCATCACGCACCAATTGCACGATCGCGGCAACAGAAGAGGCACAGGTGATGCGTATCGCCTCATCCGGGATGCCGGCTCCACCGGCCAGTGTTCGGACGATGCGCTCCACCGCCAGGTGCGACCTCGTGCCCCTTCCGAATGTCAGCACCGGCCGCGCCAGCGCGAGGCGAACCGGATCCACGTCAGGACCGGACAGCAGTTCCCGGCTGACAATCCATCGAACCGGATAGCTTGCAATCCTGCTCGACCTGACCTTGTCGCTACCAACGACTTCTGCGCAGACAGCCATGTCGAGCTCGCCATGCAGGATTTTCTTGTTCAGCGCCGGGCTCGAATCGACGGTCAGCTCGACCACCAGGCCCGGGAGGCGTTCCTTCAACTGCGTTACATACAAGGAAAGCCAGCTATGAACGATCGTGTCGATAACGCCGAATCGTATTGGCCCGCGTAACGCGAGTTCGAGGCCGGCTGCCTGCTTGAGCGCACGGGTCGCCTCCACCACGTTCATCGCCAGCGTCAGCAAGCTCTGCCCCGATAGGGTGAGACGAAAATCCGCCGCGGCTCGATCGACGAGCTCGGTCCTCAACTCGTCTTCCAAAGCCTTGATACGTGTCGATACCGTCGCAGGCGAAGTATGAAGAAGACGCGCCGTAGCCCGGAAGCTGCCTTGTTGCGCGAGCGTCACGAACGTCTCCAGGAAGCGTGTATTCATTACCCCACCATCGAGGAGGCCGGTTTCCGTCCCGTCATCCGGCATGGAACACCTGCCTGCGTCCGTCGACCCGCTCGGGTCGACACGACGAAGGCGGCGCATCTGTGTCGAACATCGAGACGTTCGTCATTGCCTGTCAGGAAAATGTTGACAGCCGTGTGCGGAATTTCTCGTTGGCTCAAGATATTTTCCGATCCTATTATTTATTCGCATTCCTTCTTTTACGGCGTAGAACGCGGAAAACCAATCGGCAAACCGTGAATCTCGAAACGACGGATATCTCTGGACCCTCTCCCCATGACATCACGGAAAGTTCTCGGCACCGCGCTTCGCGACGCGGCCCCGGCAAACCGCGCGAACCATCGAAACGTACCCGCCACAGGCCAGCGAAGCGCCTCCCCGTACACCGCCCTTCTGCGCGAACCCATGTCTTCCATCGCGGCGAATGTTCCCGATCGGCCCGATCTCAGGTCGGTATCGATCCTCGGCTACAACTGACTCTCGCGCCATGGACCCGGATCCGTGACAGGCATTCGAGGCTCGTCGAGCGAGCCTCGCGCAGTGCGTTGCTCAAGCGCTCCTGACTCGACCGCCTACAGCAGCAGACGCCTTTCCGTTCTCGGTACGGCGCGCACATCATTGAGTGTCAGGTTCCGGCGGCTGAAACGTGTCGGTTCCACCGAAACCACCGTTCCCGTGCGAGCAGACACCTCGATCGCCAGCAAGGCCCTCAGATCAGCCAGGCCCTCTTCGACACTCGACGCAGGCTTGCTGCGTTTCTGAATGCATTCGGAGAATTGCTGGATCATCCCGCCGAAGTGGTCGCAGTGCCGGAAATGCATCGTCTCCGAAACGTCCTTCGTGTTCAGTACCATCCGTGTCGGCGTCTCGAACCTGAAGCCGGGCTCCATGGTCAGGTCCCCCTCGGTCCCCAGCACCCTGTACATATCGATCGACGCCGTGCCAAAACTGCAATAGAACTGCGCGATTCGATCGCCGGGGAAGCGCAACGTGACCGCAATGGCGTCGTCGATGTCCGAGAAGCGGGGATCTCCCGGTCGGCGCGTCGTGATCGCCGACGCATCGATGGGTTCGTCGGAAAAGACATGCCGCGCCGCATTGACGCAGTAAATCCCGATGTCTTGAAGCGGGCCGCCCCAGTTCTTGCTGTCCAGCCGGTGGTTGCCCGTCGCGGACTGAAATCCGAACACCCCGCTGAAGTACTTCGGATCACCGATGCGGCCTTCCCGGATCGCTTCCAGTGCCGCGATCGTCCCGGCCTCGTGATGCAGGCGGTAACAGGTGCTCAACAACACGCCGGCCTCGGCTGCCGCCCCAATCATCGCCTCGGCATCCGCGACGTTGGTCGCCATCGGTTTCTCGACCAATACGTGCTTTCCGGCGCGCGCCGCGCGAATCGCATAATCGGCGTGCAACGGGTTGGGTACGGCGATATAGACCGCGTCGACGACATCGCTGTTCAGCATCCGGTCGTAGTCGTCGTACCCGACGATCGTGTCGACCCCATGGAATCTCGCGAGCTTCCGCGCCCCGTCAGGATTTCCGGAAACCAACGCGCCGATCGTCGAATTTCCTGTCTGGGCAACAGCCGGCATGAACGCCGCTTGCGATATCCATCCAGCGCCTACCACAGCGTATCTGATCATGTTTGCCTCTATGCGTTGCTCAGGGACCGTAGACGATCGGCACGACTACGCGTACATCGTCGGACGGTCGCGCTCCGCCGCGAACGTCACGGATGTTTCGCGCCCCATCGCAGCGACGATCTGCTCTGCAACCGACGTCGTGACATAGCCGTCCCAAGCATTCGCGCCGCCGCTTGGCGTGCCGGCTCCGATCGAGCGGACCCACGCGTTGAGTTGCTTCACATAGGCCGACCTGAATCGGTCGATCCAGTTACCTGCATAGGCCGTCATGCCGTAGCCGCCGGCATTCCTGCCAACACATCCGGGCGGAGCAGTCTCGATCGTTCCGTTTCGCCCGACGACCTGTACGTGCACGTGATAGCCATACCGGCAATTCATGAACACCTCCGACGACACGATCACGTCGCCGGCCATTTCCATCACGACGACCAGCGGATCGCCGTTGCCAGCGCGGTAGACACGTGCGCCAACAGGTTCGGAATCGAGCAACCAGCGGCTTGCATCGATTTCGTGAACGAACGCATTGGTGATCGACATCGGGCCGTTGAACCAGTCCGGTGCGACGGGGTTGCGGTGGACGTTGTGCACGACAACCGGCGCACCGATCTCGCCGTCGCGGACGGCACGCTTCATCTCGATGTACGGTGGGTCGAAGCGGCGCATATAACCGACCTGGACCAGCCTTCGGCCTTTCGCCATTTCCGCGTCGACGACCTTGAGCGCCTCGGCTGCCGTACCGGCCAGCGGCTTCTCGCACAGAACCGGCTTGTCGGCCTCGATGCACCGCAGTACGAGGTCGCCGTGCAGCGTGTCCGGCGCGGCAACGAGAACGGCGTCGACATGCCCGGCGCGAATCAGCTCCAGCGGGTCCGTATAGACTCTCGCGCTGCCCGCCACGGTCCGCGCGCGCCCTTCATCCGCGTCGCAGACCGCGACCAACTCCGCACCCGACGTCTCTTCACGCAGAATGCGCGCGTGCTCCGATCCCATTACGCCGACGCCGATCACCCCGATTGCCAAGGCCATCCCCTGCCTCCGATCTATTGACACGCTATCGTTCGAACGCGGCCGTAGTGGAGGCCGCATCCGGATCTATCGCAGTTCGCCGCCGGCGACGGTGATGCTTCGACGTTGGCCGCGGATGAGGAGGCGCTCGCCGGATCCTTACCGGCGAGCCGCGTGACCGATTTGCCACTCACCGCGGAAGCTCACCGTCTCCGCACGACTTCAGGCGGCAGCCGTGTTATCCGCGAGCCGGCTGCTGGATGTGTTCCCACACGCCGCTTTGTCCCGACACGAGGATCGCGTCTGCGATGCGCTCGATCTGGACGCCGTCCTCGAAGTTCGGTGCGGCAGGCTGGTTTCCGGCGATTGCCTGCAGGAAGTTGTACCACTCGATCGACTTGATATCGATGTAGCCCTGCCCCATCCCGGCAACCGGCCACAGCTTGTCGCCGAACGGTTGATGCGGGCCCGAGTAGATCGTGCGGAAGCCGAACGCGTCCGAAGGATCGTCCGCGAATGCCACGCGCAGTTCGTTCAGGCGCTGATAATCGAACGCAATCGAGCCACGCGTACCGTGGATTTCGAAGCCGAGCTGGTTGTGGTGGCCCCACGCATTGCGCGTCACTTCGATCGTCCCGCACACGCCGTTGGTGAACTTGATCATCGTCATGGCCATGTCGTCGACGTCGACCTTGCCCTTTTCCGACGACGCCTGACCTGCCGGGCCGAAGAAGCGACCGGCCGGCAGCGGCCGCTCGGCGATGAAGGTCTTGACGATCGAGTTCACCGATTCGAACTCGCCGACGAGCAGGCGCGCGGCATCGATGACGTGCGTGCCGATATCGCCGAGCGTGCCCGAGCCGGCCTTTTCCTTGTTGAAACGCCACGACAGCGGCGTGCTCGGATCAGCGCCCCAATCCTGCAGGTAGTAGCCACGGAACGTCAGGATCTCGCCGATACGCCCTTCGTCGATCAGGCGCTTGGCCATCTGCAGTGCCGGCGTGTGGCGATAGTTGTACGAGATCATCGTGACCACGCCCGTTTCCTTCGCGGCGGCATACATGGCTTCGGCGTCGGCCACCGTCATGGCCATCGGCTTCTCGCACATCACATGCTTGCCCGCCTTCGCGGCAGCGATCGCAATGGCCGCGTGCGTGTCGTTCGGCGTGCAGATGTCGACGATGTCGATATCCGGGCGCGACACGACTTCGCGCCAGTCCGTCGCATGCTCGGCGAATCCGTATTGCACAGCCGCATTGCGGGCGAGTTCGTCGTCGATGTCGACCACGACCTTGCGCTCGATTTCCACCGGCGAACCGAACAGGATCGGCACCACGGCCGTAGCGATGGAATGGGCCTTGCCCATGAAGCCGGTGCCCACCAGGGCGACATTCAGTTTTTTCACGGTATCCTCCATTAAGGCTGTCGTGCTCGTGACGCACTCGGCCGATTCCTTGACTCTTCCGACATCAATTTGATTGTTCGCCAGTCACTCAGGATTCCGAATTACATGGCGTATCTCTTCCACATCTCGACAACTCAAATTCGATTCAACGTCTCCTTCGCTCCTTACTCGATAACCGCGATCGTTTCGCCTGCCGCGACCGGACGCCCGGCTTCCCCATGAATCCGGATTCGCCCACCTTTCGGTGCGACGACCCGCATTTCCATCTTCATCGCTTCCATGATGGCGACGGCATCGCCCTCCGCCACCGTCGCACCCTCTTCCACGAGCCACTTCTGCAGCGTTCCAGGAACCGGCGCCGTCACGACGTCGGCGCCCGCTTCCGCCTTCGCCGAATCGTCGAATGCTCGCGGGGCGCCGACATTCGCAAACAGCGACGCAGGCAGACCGATCGTGTGACGCTTTCCATCGATCTCGATGAAGCTTTTCTGCAGCCCCGCGTCAGCCGGGGCGACGCGTCCGGAAGGCTCGACCCCGCCGAACTCCGTTTCGATCCAGTTGGTATGGACCCGGAATCCATCTTCGCCGGTGAAGCACGGGTCCTCGAGCACCGCCCGATGGAATGGCAGCACCGACGCCACGCCCTCGATATCGAATTCGGCGAGCGCACGACGGGCGCGAGCGAGCGCTTGTCGGCGCGTATCGCCGGTAATGACCAGCTTGGCCATCAGCGAGTCGTACAGCCCCGGAATCTGCGAGCCGGATTCGACACCGGAGTCGAGTCGCACACCGGGGCCTGCGGGCGGACGAAAGCGCGTGATCGCGCCCGGTGTCGGCAAGAAACCACGGCCCGGATCTTCCGCATTGATACGGAATTCGATCGCATGACCGCGGGGCTCCGGCGTTGCCGTTAGTGAGACCGGAAGGCCATCCGCGATGCGCAGTTGTTCGATCACGATGTCGACACCGGTGGTTTCCTCCGTGACCGGATGCTCGACCTGCAACCGCGTGTTCACCTCGAGAAACGAGATGACCCCGTCCCGAGAAAGCAGAAACTCGACCGTGCCCGCCCCCGTATAGCCGGCCTCCGCACATATCCGCCGCGCCGCCTCGTGAATGCGCGAGCGCTGCTCGTCGCTGATGAACGGTGCCGGGGCCTCCTCCACGAGCTTCTGGTTTCGGCGTTGGAGCGAACAGTCGCGCGTGCCGAGAACGACGGTATTGCCGTGATGATCGGCAATGATCTGCGCCTCGATATGGCGTGGCCGGTCGAGAAATTGCTCGGCGTAACAGTCACCCCGACCGAACGCCTCCGTCGCCTCGCGGACGGCCGAATCGAACATTTCCGCGACGTCTTCGATGCGTCGGACGATCTTCATGCCGCGGCCGCCGCCCCCGAACGCCGCCTTGATCGCCAGCGGCAGGCCAACTTCCCGCGCAAAGGCCACCGCGTCGGACGCACTGTTCAACGGCCCGTCGGATCCCCTGACCAGCGGCGCGCCGACCTGCGATGCGATGCGCCGGGCCTGCACCTTGTCGCCGAGTGCGGTAATGACCTCCGGCGACGGGCCGACCCAAATCAACCCGGCATCGATGACGGCCTGGGCAAATTCCGCGCGCTCGGACAAAAAGCCGTAGCCGGGGTGAATCGCATCGGCTCCGGCGCGACGTGCGATCGCCAGGATCTTCGAGATGTCGAGATAGGTGTCCGCGGGGCGCCCCGCTCCCAACCCGTACGCTTCGTCGGCCAGTTCGGCATGCAGCGAGCCGGCGTCCGCATCCGAGTAAATTGCGACCGACGTCACGTTGTAGTCGCGCGCGGCGCGAATGACGCGAATGGCGATTTCGCCACGATTGGCGATGAGCAGCTTCTTCATCGAACGAGTTCCTTCACGTGCGGATCGAATGCGGATATCGGGTTGAAACGAATGCGGGCGCCAATCGGAATCTGCCCGAGCATGTCGAGATGATGAGCCGCGACCACGGCAATCACCGGATACCCACCGGTGACGGGGTGATCCGTCAGAAACAGCACCGGCTGGCCGCTGTGCGGCACCTGGATCGATCCGCACAAGGTGCCTTCCGACTGCAACTCGGCGTCGTCGCGCCGCGCCAGCGCCAGGTCACCCGACAGTCGCATGCCGACCCGGCTCGACTCGGGTGTGACGCGCCATTCCTGCGAGAAAAACCGTGCGACGCTATCGTCGGTCAACCAGTCGGTGCGAGGCCCCGGGACGACGTCGACATCGATGACGTCGCCAGCACGCGGGAGCATCCGTCCAACCAGCGGTTCCGGCTCGACGAACGTGGCCGCCTCGTTGGCCGGGACCAGAACATCGCCGCGGGCGATCGGCATCGGGCCGATCCTCGAAAGCGTATCGGTCGACGCGGACCCCAACGTGCGCTCCACGACAAACCCGCCACGCAGTGCGACGTAGCTCCGCATGCCGCGGCCGGGAATGCCGAGCGTGACTTCCTCGCCCGCATCGACGGCAAACGGACGCGAGTGGGGGACAACCGTCACGCGGCCATTTGCGTCGTGAATCGAAATCGGGCACGGCGCCCCTGTCACAGCCAGGGTCACCGGACGATCAGGCACCAGCGAAAGACCGCCGAACGTCACTTCGAGCACGGCGCTACGCTGGGGATTGCCAACACAGGCGTTCGCGATTCGTAGCGCGGCGCGGTCGACGGCACCACACACGGAGACACCCTGGTCAGCCTGACGGGGTCGACCGAGATCTTGATACAGCACGGGGCGATCCGCACGCGTCACCGCGATGCCGCAGCCCGACACCCGGCGCACCCGCGTCGGCTCCAGTCGTGCCGATACCGGAACGACCGCACCTTTACTCGCATCGCGGAAGCGGACCCGATCACCGGGCGCGAGCAATGCCGCACGCGGGCGCGTCGCGTCCCACATGGGTACTTGCGTCGTGCCGAGAAGCTGCCAGCCTCCAGGGCTGTCGGACGGATAGATCCCGCTGAATTTCCCCGCGATCGCGACCGAACCCGCCGGGATACGCACACGGGGGGTTCTGCGTCGGGGGACATCGAATCCCGGATCGTCGGTGGTCATATATGCAAACCCCGGTGCGAATCCGGTAAACGCGACCGAGTGGACGGCATCCAGATGTCGCTGGACGAGTTCCGCCACGGACCATCCCAGCAGTTCGGCGACCTCGCCCAGATCCGCCCCGTCGTAGGAAACCGGGATGTCGAACATGCTCCCGCCGCGCTCCCGACGAACGGACACGTCCAGCTGCCCGAGCCGCTCGATCAGCGCCGCGCGATCGACGACAGCCGGGTCGAAGCGAACCAGCACGGTACGCGCGCCCGGAACGACCTCGTCGACACCGTCCACTTCGCTTGCGAGAAGCCGGTCGAGGAGCGCCAGCGTCGTCTCGAGACTTCCAAGCTCGACCAGGACGCCGGTAGAGCCCGCCGAAAGGATGCGCATCTGCTCAGGCACGGTTCTCTCCCTTGCACGCACCGGCAAACGGCCGAAGCGCAACGCCGCGCGCGGCGAGTTGCGTTTGCAGCAAGCGAGCAGTTGTAACGGCCGACGGGTTGTCTCCGTGGATGCAGATCGATTGTGCGTCGATCCTGATGTCCGTGCCGTCGATCGCCGTCACGACACCCTCCTGCACGAACCGCAGCATGCGACGCGCCACGGTGTCCGGATCGTGAATGACGGCCCCTTCCGCGCGGCGATTCACGAGGCTTCCATCCACGTTGTACGCGCGGTCGGCAAATGCCTCGCCGACGACGGCAAGGCCGGCTTCACGCGCCTGACCCGCAACAGGCGCGCCGGCGAGCACCATCAGCACGAGCGTCGGATCGATCGCCAGAATCGCGTCGATGACAGCCGCCGCCTGGTAGGTATCGTGCGCGATCGTGTTGTACAGCGCGCCGTGAGGCTTCACGTAGCGAATCGACGTGCCTGCGGCCTTTGCAAGCCCCTGCAGCGCACCGATCTGGTAGATCACGTCGCCCGTCAGTTCTGCCTGGGACGGCTGCATGTTGCGACGCCCGAAGCCCACCAGGTCGCGATAACCGACATGCGCGCCGACGGCGACGCCGCGCCGTGCAGCTTCATGCAGCACGGTATAGATCCCCGCCGGATCACCGGCGTGAAAACCGCAGGCAACATTCGCGCTCGTCACGATGTCGAGCATCGCCGTATCGTCGCCCATGCGCCACGCGCCGAAGCTCTCGCCGAGATCGCAGTTCAAATCAATGCTTAACATGACGCTGCCTACAGGATTCCTTCAGTGCGCGAACACGCGATGCTGCTCGGGTGTTCGCACGAGGTTCACGCGATTTTCCGGAACTTGCCGAGCGAGACGGATTCAATCCATTGCCCCGCCCGGGCGCCGAACGCCTTCGCGAACTCGGTATTCGAATGGGTTTCGAGGGCGGCTTCGTCTTCCCAGACTTCGTAGAAAACGAACTGCCCCGGCGTCTCGGTCGATTCGTGGAGGTCGTATTGAATGAACCCCGGCTCCGTCTTCGCATACGGCACCAGCTCCTTCAATGCTTCGCGCAGCACGTCTTCGTTACCGGCTCGAGCCACGACGGTTGCGACCACGACCAGACCTTCCTTCTTCATCTCACTCTCCTGTTTGCGGTTGTTGGTTTGCTGCCGGCACTTCCCTGTCAGAACTCAGCAGAGTTCAATGTCCACTTTCGACTTGATCGAATTGGCGATGAAGCACCCCTTGTGTGCGCGGTGATGCAGCCGCTCGAGTTGCGCCGGGTTCGGCTGCTTTTCGGACTTGAACGTCACGCGCGGCCTGAGCACGATCTCGGATACCCAGTGAAATCCGTCAGCACTTTTCTCGACTTTCCCGACTGCGTTGTCGGAGTACGATTCGACCGCATACCCGCTTGCCTCGCAGAGTGCGAGGAAGTACAGCATGTGGCAGCTCGCGAGCGCGTTGACGAGCAACTGCTCCGGGTCGGCCAGGCTTTCGTTCCCGAGATAATCGGGCGCCGCGGATACCGGGATCGTCACCGTCGGGCTGATGATCGCCCGGTGGTCCCGGCTATAGGTCCCTTCTCGCTCGTGGTGCTTGTCGACCGTCCATTCCAGTCGGACGCCATGCTCGGACATCGGTGTCTCCCGGCGAGCTTCCTCGCCAATCAGTCAATTTCCATTGCGGACAGGTTGCGACGGCCTTGCCGCTTCATTCCGTCTCGATATACTTATTCGCACGCTGGATCGATTCGACGACACCGGATTTCGCAATCGAAACCCATTCGCTCCAGCACGTATGTGCGTCATCGGTACGAATGCGCAACGCACGGGAGCCGTCGCGGAATATCAGCCACTCGATCTCGCGAGGAACCTCGGAACCGGCATCCTGTACGGCCAGACGCTCGATCCGGTGATAAAAATCGAGCAACCCTTCGCGCAACACGTCAAGGTATTGCATCCCACATTCGTCCGACGCTTGCGCTGTTCCGCGATTGAGCAGCTTCGCGGCGATTTCTGCATCGAACATTGCAACGACTCCTGGCTCATACGGCCGCGGTGTTCGCCGGCAAATCCGTGACGAGCATGTATCCCGGTTCATGCGTGATCGCAAAGTCCGGCTTCGCCGCCTGAAGCGCCATCTGCGGCGTGACCCCACAAGCCCAGAACCCGAGGATGTCACCGGCCTCGATCACCGGCGGATCGCCAAACTCCGGCTGTGTGACGTCGCGAATCCCGATCGTCGCCGGGTCGCCGATATGAACCGGTGCGCCATGCGCGAGGGGAAACCGCTCCGACAGCACGATCGCCTGGATCGCATCGGCGGGCTTGAACGCACGCATCGACACGACCATCGGGCCATGAAACGGCCCCGCGGCCGCCGTCTGGATATTCGTCACGTACATCGGTACGTTCCGGTTCGCACTGATGTGGCGAATGTCGATCCCCGCCTGGAGAATCGCGCTCTCGAACGAAAACGAGCAACCGAGCGCGAACGTCACGAGATCGTCACGCCACAATTCCACCAGATCGTCGACCGTATCGGTGTGAACCCCGTCCCGATACACCCGGTAACGGGGCACGTCGGTTCGAATATCGATCGCGCCCAGTCCGTCCAGCCCCGGGTTTCCCGGCTGCCCGACGCCCACCAGCGGACAGCTCTTGGGGTTGATTCGGCAAAACTCGCGAAAATCATCTGCGTACCTCTTCGGCAGAATTGCCAGATTTGCCTGCATGAAGCCATCGGCGTATCCCGTCGTCGGCGCACGCAGCTTGCCGTCGCGAATCAGCAGCCGGACCTGGCCGGCCGACATCGTCCGCGTACCTGCAGTCGATTCCATTGAAAGTACCCTTGCCGGAAGATGTTCAGTTCTCGCCGAGCGCGGCAACCATCGCACGCGCGATCGCCACGTCCGCCTCCTCCGGCCCGCCCGACACGCCGACGCCGCCGATAACGTCGTCGCCGCGCGTCACCGGCAGGCCGCCGCCGAACACGACCAACGGGCGTGACGCCGCGCGCTCGAGCCCGTACAGCTCGGCCCCGGGTTGGACGAGTTTCATCCAGTAATCGGTCGGGAGCCGCAGTGCGGCCGCGGTATACGCCTTGTTGTGCGCAATTTCGATCGTGCCGAACGCGGCGTCGTTCACGCGCGTGAACGCCACGAGATGCCCACCCGCATCCACGATCGACAGCGACGAGCGCTGCGCCAGTTCGTTCGCCTTGGCGACGCCTGCTTCGATCGCCCGCCGGGCGGCTTCATACGTGATCTGCTTGCTCATGGATTTCGTCCTGGTCCTGTCCGGCGGTCAGTTGTACGCGCCGCCATCGACATTGATTGCCTGCGCCGTGACATAAGACGACTCGTCCGATGCAAGGAAGACAAACAGCGGCGCGACTTCGTCCGGTGTCGCCTGTCGGCCCAGGGGGATAGCCGTCTGAACCACCGACGCCTGCTTGTCGCGCCCACCCATGAAATCGATCACCGGCTGATTGAACGGCGTATCGATCCAGCCGGGACACACGGCATTGACGCGCACACCATCCGGCGCGAGCTCGATCGCAAGCGTGGTGGTCAGCCCGATGATGGCCGCCTTGGACGCCGAATAACATGCGAGCCCGGTGCCGCCGCGCTTGCCGGCGAGGGACGACATCATCACGATCGACGACTTCTTCGCGGCTCTCAGGTGACGGAGCGACTCGCGCGCGAAAATGAAGTTGGCCCGCACGTTGATCCTGAAGACCTTGTCCCAGTTCTCGGTGCTGAAGTGCTCGACCCGCCCCGAGAGCTGGACGCCGGCATTCAGGCACAACGTGTCGATTCCGTGCATCCATTCAGACGACTTTTCGATGACGCCCTTGATCTCGTCTTCGCTCGAGATGTCGGTTCGGAAAAACCGCACCTTGTCTCCAAACCGCGATTCGAGCGCGCGCCCCTTGGCCTCGTCGATATCGGCGACCGACACGGTTGCCCCTTCGGCAACAAACGATTCCAGAATCGCGAGACCGATATTGGCAACGCCGCCGGTCAGAAGTACCCGCTTGCCCGTCAAACGTGCTGACATAACAGTTTCCTCAAGATCACCGCGCCGATAACCGCGCCACGCCACCGAATCGGCACCCCGCCGCTCGGCAGCGGCGGTTATCGGGCGCGACGGATGTTCTCCAGCAGCGCGTCGTTCACAACCGACGCTGCCTCCATTTGCGGCATGTGGCCGACGTCCGGAATCACGCGCAGCTGCACCGTGGACGGCAGACCGTCGGCCGGCGGGACCGGGATGATGCCGTCGCGCTCGCCCCAGAGCAGCATCACGGGACATGTCAGCCCCGCCAGCGTCGCGCCAATCGTCTGGACCTGGCCGTTTTCGTCGGCGATGGTGTCGGCGATGGCGGACAGCGCCTCCTGGACACCTTCCAGACGCTTGAACTGCAGCGTGCCCTCGACCATCTCGCTCGTGATCTTCGACGGATCGGCAAACAGCTTCTCCAGCGCAGCCTGAAGCGGACGCCGGCGCTCCGCCGCGACGAATTCAGTCACGAACGACCGATTGATCTCCTTGCCAAGGCCGATCGGCGCAATGAGCGTCACCGACGCGACGCGCGACGGCTGGTCGGCCGCGAAGGCGGCGGCAATCGCACCGCCGAACGAGTGGCCGACAAGGTGCAGCTTCCCGGGCGTCACGGCATCCGCGGCTTCCTCGATGGCCTTCGTGATCTTTCCGATCACGTCGCCGTCGGTGATCGGCGTCGACGCGCCGTGGCCGGGAAGATCCACCGCGATCGTCCGGAAGTGCTCGGCGAGCGTGCCCTGGTTGAACAGCCAGGTCGACAGGTCGCCGCCAAAACCGTGAATGAACAACACGGTTTCGTTGCTTTCCGGGCCGGTCTCCAGCACGTTCACGCTGCCACCGGAAACCGGAACCGACTTCGGCGCAATGGCGCCACCTGCGTCACCGTCGCCCGCGTTCAGGCGATGCGCGTAACTTGCGATGAGCGCGTCGATTTCCTCTTCCGTCGCCGCCTCATCGGCGATGACGCCGATCAGTGCACCGACCGGCGCGATTTCACCCTCGTTGATGACGATGCGCCGCAGAATTCCGGACACGGTCGCTTCCACCACGTTGTTGACCTTCGTGGATTCGACCTCGAGGAGTTCCTGGCCGCGTTCGACCTTGTCTCCTTCCTTCGCATGCCATTCGAGCACGGTGCCTTCGGTCATCGTCATCCCCCACTTGGGGATCGTGACGGCTTCAATGAACGACATGATTGATTACCTCTTCAGAATCGACTTGACTGCGTTCACGACGGCTTCCGGCGACGGTACGTACGCGTCTTCAAGGTTCGGGGCATACGGCACCGGCGTGTGCGGTGCCGTCACGCGCCGGATCGGCGCCTTCAACGAGTCGAAGCACTTGTCGGCCAGCAGCGCCGAGATATCGGTGGCCACGCTGCAGCGCGGATTCGCCTCGTCGACGATCACGACCCGACCGATGTCCTCGGTGTATTCGATCAGCGTGTCCTCGTCGAGCGGAGACGTCGTGCGCGGATCGATGATGCACGCCGACACCCCGTCTGCCGCGAGGGTGCGAGCGGCCGCCTCGGCCACTCCGACCATGCGACCGAGCGCGACGATCAGCACATCTTTGCCGTCGCGCACCACCCGCGCTTCGCCGAACGGGATCGTGTACGCCCCATCGGGCACTTCGCCCGTCGTGTCGTACAGCATCTTGTTTTCGAGGAAGATCACCGGATCGTCGTCGCGAATCGCCTGAAGCAGCAGGCCCTTCGCGTCGTACGGATTCGACGGGATCACGACCTTGAGCCCGGGGATGTGCGTGAAGATCGGATAGAACGCCTGCGTGTGCTGGGCGGCCGAGCGCGTGCCGGCCCCGTACGTCGCGCGGATCACGAGCGGCGTCTTGGCGTGGCCGCCGAACATGTACCGGAACTTCGCGATCTGATTCATGATCTGGTCCAGACACACGCCGGCGAAGTCGACGAACATCAGTTCGGCGATCGGACGCAAACCCGTGAGGGCCGCGCCGGCAGCCGCGCCAACGAATGCGGCCTCGCTGATCGGCGTATCGCGAATACGCTCGGGGCCGTATGCGTCGAGCAGCCCGCGCGTCACCCCGAATGCACCGCCCCACGCATCCTTGACGCCGTTGGCGCCTGCGCCGCCGGTCAAGTCCTCACCCATCATGATCACGCGCGGATCCCGCGCCATCTCCGAGTGCAGCGCGTCATTCAGCGCTTGACGGAACGATTTCTTTGCCATTGCTGTGGGTCCTTACAGATACTTCACGTAAACGTCGGCGGTCAGTGCCGAAAGCGGCGGGAACGGTGCTGCCCGCGCAGCACTTACGGCGGCGTCGATCGCGACCTCGATCTCCCCGTCGATCACGTCCAGCTCGCCGCCCGCCACTTGCGACACTTCCTGCACTTGCCTGCGGAAATTGGCAAGGCAGTCGCGTTCCTGGCGCATGGCCTTCTTTTCTTCCGGGGTGCGATAGTTGTCGGGGTCCCCGCTGTAGTGACCGTAGTAGCGCGGCACGTGGATTTGCAGAAGGCTGGGGCCGCCTCCGCTGCGTGCACGATCGATCGCCTGGCCGGCGGCCTCGTAGACCGCGAAGAAATCGGTTCCGTCGACTTCCGCGGCGGGAATGTCGTAGCTCTGCGCACGACGCGTGAAGCTGCCGGCCGAGACGAACTCATTCGCGGTCGCCTCGCCGAAGCCGTTGTCCTCGATCACGAAGACGATCGGCAGCATCCAGATCTTCGCGAGGTTGAAGCTCTCCGACATCACGCCTTCATTCATCGCACCGTCGCCCGCGAACGCAACCGCCACGCCACCGGTGCCGAGCAACTTCGCGGTGAGTGCGGCGCCGCACGTGATCGGCGCCCCACCGGCCACGATGCCGTTCGCACCCAGCATTCCCTTGCGCAGATCGGCGATGTGTTGCGAGCCACCCTTACCGCCGCACGTTCCCGTCGCACGTCCGAACAGCTCGGCCATCATCGCGTCGATATCGCACCCCTTGGCAATGCTGTGACCATGGCCGCGATGGGTCGACGAAATGTAGTCCTTGTCTGTCAGGTGCAGACACACGCCGACGGCGCTGGCCTCCTGCCCTGCACAAAGATGGGTATTGCCCGGAATGTCGCCGGTCGCCATCTCGTCCATCACGCGCTCCTCGAAGCGGCGAATCGTTCGCATGGCGCGATAAGCGTCCACGAGCCGCTCACTGGGAAACTTCAAGGCGGACATTCCAATCTCCTTTATTTAAATGGTGTGCGTCGCAGTGCGCTTCGACGCGGCACACTGAACCCTCTTGCAAATCCGGTTCGCCCGACGAATATCGCGACAGCAGTGCCGACACGTCATTTCAATCGTCACCGGTCAATTTCACTCGGTCCAATTGTGATTGGCGATTTCGCGCGATCACCGATTCTTATCAGTGCGTGAGCGCGAGTTCGCCCCGACCCTGAGTTCAAATCGATACCCGATTCGTGCGACCGCAATCGACCACCAACCGCTCGCTTCAACCGCCACGAGTGCACGATTCGTTTCAGCGTTGTTGAAATTCTAGTGACGCGCCGAATGAGGTTCGTCAACCTAAAGGTGGAGAAAGAATGTGCCGCGTGCCTGCTTTTCCGGGTTTCACGCGTTCTGTGTTGAGCGCTGAAACCTTCGTCGCTATGATCAATTCGACTATCCCCGTAGCGGGGACATTCAGCGCGTCGCCTGGCCGTTACCCGGGATTCGGATACCGGCGATCGAATCGCTTTTCCCCATGCTGATGGAGTTCGTCACATGATCGATCTTCGAAACCTGGAGACCTTTTACGCCGTTGCCCAGCTGGGGGGATTCCACCGCGCCGCGGAAAGACTGCATACGACACAGCCGGCCGTCTCCGCGCGCATCGCGCAACTGGAACAGCAACTGAAAGGGCGCCTGTTCGAGCGGGACAAGCGGGGTTGCTTCCTGACCATCAAGGGCAGGCAGCTGCTCGTCTACGCCGAACAGATGATCTCGCTGAGCGCGGAAATGGTGGAGGCCGTCGCAGGCCGCACGGCCCTCAGCGGAACGGTCCAGCTCGGCGCATCGGATACGATCGTCCACACGTGGCTGTCCACGCTTCTCAAGCGACTCAGCGACGAATACCCGGAGATCACGCTCGAGGTCAATGTCGACGCCACGCCGAATCTGACTGCCGGACTCGCCGACGGCACGATCGACGTCGCACTGTTGATGGGCCCCGTCAACGCGAGCAATGCAGAGAATCTGCCGTTGTGCAGCTACCCGATCAGCTGGATCGTCTCGTCCGATTTCGAATGCGATTCGGCAAACCTCACGTTGAACGATCTCGCACGGCATCCGATCATCACGTTCTCCAGATCAACGCGTCCGTACATGCAGTTGAAAGAGATGTTCGACCGGTCACATCTTCATCACGTGAGGATATTCGGCAACTCGTCGCTGTCGTCGATCGTCAGGATGACGCTTGACGGCATCGGCATCGCGGCGATTCCGCACCACGTCGTGGCGGAGCATCTGGCAAGCGGTCGACTGCGCCGGATCGACACTGGCCACGAGATGCCGGTGATGCCGTTCACCGCCAGCTTCGTTCGTCGCGTCGACATGCCGCTGAGTTCGATCGTGGCCGGGCTCGCGCAGAAAGTCGCCGCGCATTACGAAGGCCGATAGACGACAAGACGCGCTTGCCTTGCGCAAGCACGAAAAAGCCAGGGCTAGGTGAGTCCTGGCTCGTCGCGATCGTCAACCGTTCTGGCTGCGCCCCAGACATTCGAAGACTTCGGGGCGCCAGTGCTTGAAGTATTGGGCAAGTGCCATGCCCGCAACCAGCACACCGATCAGGCAGTAGAACATCCACACGTACTGCCCGGGGTCACCGCCCGCGAGCACGTCGAAGTGTGCCGCCACGAGATAGACCAGCGCGATGAAGAATACCGATGAAATCGCCGGTGCCAGAAACGACTTGGCGAAACTCACGCCCTGTTGCCTGCCTCGACGCACGTACCAGACCAACGACGAGATGTTGACGATGGTCATCAGAATGATGATGCCCGACGTTCCCATTCCGGAGAGTTGTCCATAAAGCAGGTCGGGCTTGGAGCCCATCAGAATGAATGGCAACAGCACGCACAGCACCATGGCCGAGACCGTCATCGAAGCGAGATACGGCGACTCGTGCTTCGCGTGCACCTTCCCGAGGAAGCGCGGAAGCGCGCCGTCCGTGCCCAGGTTGTGCATATAGCGCGAGAGCACGTTCTGCGTCGACAAGCTCGCCGCGAACGCCGACGTCATCACCAGCATCGAAACGATCAGGTGCAGGCTGGGGCTCACGAATTTCGCGAAGGCGTCAGGGAACATCGCCGCGGGCGTCTTGGCCGCGATCGATTGAACCGGCGGCCCGTAGGCCATGATCATTGCGTACGCACACAGCGTGTAGATCACGCCAATAAAGATGACCGCGCCATACGTCGCACGCGGAATGGTCCGGTCCGGCATTTTCACTTCGTCGCGAAACAATGCGGTTGCCTCGAATCCCATGAAGAACGACACGGTGAACAGCATGCAGAACGGCACGTTGGTGCTGTTTGCCAACTGGCTCGGCATGAAGGGAGCGGATGCCGCAACACCCGGCACGCCGCCTTTTTCCAGCACGCCGAACGAAAACGCGAGGCAGACGACGATCTCGAGAATCATCACCCACGTGAGCACCTTCGCGGACAGCTCGACATGAAGGTATCCCAGCATGGAAACCACCAGCCAGCAGGCAAGCGTCGGCCAGTACCATTGAATCGACGCGCCGGTCATGTCATGCACGAGATCCGAACACGATACGCCGAAGAACGACGTCACCCCGGCAAGCAGCAGAAAGTACGATACCGCCGCGAGGATGCCGGAACCAAGGCCCGTCGACTTTCCGATTCCATAGCTGATGAACGCATAGAAGTCGCCGGGGCGCTTCACGATATTGTTGAGCGTCACATAGCCGACGGAAAACAGCAGCAATACGAGCGTCGTCAGCACGAAAATCACGGGGCTGCCGACTCCGCCGAACATCAGCGCGAACGGGATGTAACCCGATACGGTCGTCAACGGGGCCGAGAACGCCAGCACGGTGAGCGCCAGGCCGACTGCCCCCATGTTGCCCGACAGCTTCTTCTGCGGAGACGTCTCTATTTGGACGTCTTCCAGATTCAGTTTCATCTCCATCTCCATCTCCATCTCCTTACGCCTCCAACAGATCACCAGCATTGTCGAACTTGTGCTGCGTTGCGCCTCGATCGTGCATGCTTCCAGGCACTCACCCATGGCGGTCGCTCATCGACTGCGAACCGATACGACCGTCAGGTCCATTCGTTTAGTGAAGCCATCGTCTGCCGCCAAATTGATCAGGTCCAATTGCCGTTGACGATGTTTTTCGATAACCGCTCTTTATCACGCGCCTCGGATCCGTTCACGCAATGCCCGCGCCGTGCGCCTGCAGATCGGCGTGATAGCTCGAGCGCACCATCGCGCCGACGGCCGCGTGCGTGAAGCCCATCTTGTACGCCTCTTCCTCGTACATCTTGAACGTATCCGGATGCACGTACGCACGCACCGGCAGGTGGTGCTCGGACGGCTGCAGGTACTGGCCGATCGTCAGCATGTCGACGTCGTGCGCGCGCAGGTCGCGCATCACCTGCAGGATTTCCTCTTCGGTCTCGCCGAGGCCGACCATCAGGCCCGACTTCGTCGCGACGTCCGGATGCTGCGCCTTGAAGTCCTTCAGCAGCTTCAGCGAATGCGCATAGTCCGAACCCGGGCGCGCTTCCTTGTACAGGCGCGGCACCGTTTCGAGGTTGTGGTTCATCACGTCCGGCGGCGCCGCGTTCAGGATCGAGATCGCGCGGTCGAGACGGCCGCGGAAGTCCGGCGTCAGGATCTCGATGCGCGTTTCCGGCGACTGCTCGCGCACTTCGCGGATGCACTCGACGAAGTGCGCGGCGCCACCGTCGCGCAGGTCGTCGCGGTCGACGCTCGTGATCACCACGTACTTGAGCTTCAGCGCGGCGATCGTGCGTGCGAGGTTCTTCGGTTCATCCGCATCGAGCGGATCGGGACGGCCGTGGCCGACGTCGCAGAACGGGCAGCGGCGCGTGCACTTGTCGCCCATGATCATGAACGTCGCGGTGCCCTTGCCGAAGCATTCGCCGATGTTCGGGCAGCTCGCTTCCTCGCACACGGTATGCAGGTTGT
>NZ_JBQEON010000034.1:0-74093 GCF_052045245.1 Burkholderia sp. 22313 | reverse complement strand
ATCATCGACTGCACGCGCTTGCCGTGCTGGCTGCCGAGGTTGTACACGTGCGTGCCGACGCGCGTCGAGCCGACGAACGAGATCGCCTTGATGTCCGGATGCGTGCAGAGACGATCGACGACCGCCTTGCCGCCGTGCACGACGTTCAGCACGCCCTGCGGCACACCGGCTTCGATGGCCAGTTCGACGAGCTGCATCGTCGACAGCGGATCCTGTTCGGACGGCTTCAGCACGAAGGTGTTGCCGCACACGATCGCCATCGGGAACATCCACAGCGGGATCATCGCGGGGAAGTTGAACGGCGTGATGCCCGCGCACACGCCGATCGGCTGGCGCAGCGTGTAGGTGTCGACGCCGCCCGCGACGTTCTCCGCGAACTCGCCTTGCTGCAGCGTGCCGATCGAGCATGCATGCTCGACCACTTCGAGGCCGCGGAAGATGTCGCCTTGCGCGTCGGGCAGCGTCTTGCCTTGCTCGGCCGTCAGCGTGTGCGCGATCCGTTCGAGATTGCGGCGCACCAGGTCCTGGAACTTCAGCATGATGCGCAGGCGCGCGCCGATCGGCGTCGTCTTCCAGGTCTGGAACGCGCGCTGCGCGGAGGCGATCGCGGCATCGACCTCGTCGAGCGTCGCGTACGGCACGCGGCCGATCACTTCCTGCGTCGCGGGGTTGACGATGTCGCCCCATTCGGCGCTGTGCGAATCGACGAACGCGCCGTCGATCAGCAGCTTGGCGGTGGGCAGGGCGAGGGTGGTCTGGGGAACTGCGGCGTTCATGGATGTCTCCGGGAAACGATGGTGCGAAGAAAAAGCGGGGCTGCGTCCGTCGCGCGTGCGGCCACGGCGGACGGCAGGTCGAACTGAAAATCGGGGCGACGCGGGCCGGGGTGCTTGCCTTACGGACGCGCTGGACGCATCAAGGCGGTACACCCGAGCGCGAACACGCCGAAGCCGACGAGATACGCGATCACGTAGTGCGGCTGGCCGCCGCCGGCCTTGAGCAGCGACGTCGCGATCATCGGCGCGAAGCCGCCGCCGATCACGCCGGCGAGCTGCACCGACAGCGAGATGCCGCTGTAGCGGATTTCCGCCGGAAACTGCTGCGCGAACAGCAGCGACTCCGGCGCATACAGGATCGGGAACACGACGCCGAGGCCGAGCACGATCGCCCACCATGCGGTCGACGTCTGCTGCGTGCCGAGCATCATGAAGAACGGCGCGGCGAACGCGCACATCAGCACGAGGCCGATCGCGAACATCCGGCGCTGGCCGATGCGGTCGCTGAGATGCCCGCACAGCGGCATCGTGACGAGCGACAGCGCCGCGCCGGCCGTGATCGCGTGCAGCATGTCGGCCTTCGGCAGATGCAGTTGCTGCGTCGCGTACGCGAGCCCGAACGTGACGACCAGGTAGAACCACGTATTCTCGGCGGCGCGTGCGCCGACGATCGTCAGCACTTCGCGCGGATGGCGGCGCAGCGCGGCCGTCACCGGCGACTTCTCCGCCTTGCCCTGGCGCTGCATCTTCTCGAAGTCCGGCGATTCCGGCACCTTCGCGCGGATGAACCAGCCGAGGCCGACCAGCGCGATGCTCGCGAGGAACGGCACGCGCCAGCCCCACGACAGCATGTCGGCATCCGGCAGCGCGGCGACGGCGGCCATCGCGACCGACGACAGGATCAGCCCGAGGCCGACACCCGTCTGCGGCAGGCTGCCGAACAGCCCCTTGCGGCCCTTCGGCGCATGTTCGACGGCCATCAGCACCGCGCCGCCCCATTCGCCGCCAACCGCCATGCCCTGCAGGAAGCGCATCGCGATCAGCAGCGCGGCGGCCCAGTAGCCGATGCGGTCGTACGACGGGATCAGCCCGATGACCATGCTCGGCACGCCCATCAGCAGCAGCGTGATCATCAGCATCGACTTGCGGCCGATGCGGTCGCCGAAGTGGCCGAACACGATGCCGCCCATCGGCCGGCCGATGAAGCCGACCGCGAACGTGCCGAACGCGGCGAGCGTGCCGACGACCGGGTCGAGCGACGGGAAGAAGATGCGGTTGAAGACCAGCGCGGCGGCGGTGCCGTAGAGGAAGAAGTCGTACCACTCGATCGTGGTGCCGGCCATGCTGGCCCAGCCGGCCAGCAGGTAGTGCTTCGCGGTGCGGGTCGGGGCCGGCGCCGCGACGGCTGCATGCTCATCGAGGGTGGATCGGGTCTGCATGATGTCTCCGGTTTTTGTTGCCCGCGGCTCATGGTCCGCAGGTCACGGTCGAGTATAGTTATGCGCGGATCCATGATGTAGCGACAAGAAAACCGGTTGGATATGCATTTATGCATATCGACGGCCGGCCTGGAGATTCCTGCAATGCGACACGCCACCGAGCCGGTTTCCGGCAACCTGAACTGGGACGACCTGCGCTTTTTCCTCGAAGTCGCGCGCACGCAGCGCGCGAGCGGCGCGGCGAAGCGGCTCGGCGTCGACTACACGACCGTCGCGCGGCGCATTCGCGCGCTCGAGGCCGCGATGGGCACGCTGCTGTTCGACAAGTCGCGCTCCGGCGGCTTCACGCTGACGGCCGAAGGGCAGCGGCTCGTCGCGTATGCGGACGCGATGGAGACGACCGTGCAGTCCGCGTGCGACCAGGTCGCGAATACCGGCGAGGCGCTGTCGGGCCACGTGCGGATCGGGTCGACCGAAGGGTTCGGCTGTTTCTTCCTCGCGCCGCAGCTCGCGCGGTTTCGCGTCGCGCATCCGCATGTGACGGTCGACCTGCTGCCGGTCCCGCATTTCGTCAACCTGCCCAAGCGCGAGGCCGATCTCGCGATCACGCTCGAGCGGCCCGAACGCGGGCCTTACGTGGTCACGAAGCTGTGCGACTACCAGTTGCGGCTCTATGCGACGCGCGACTATCTGGCGAATCATCCGCCGATCGCCCGCACCGACGATCTCGCGCACCATGCGTTCGTCAGCTACGTCGACGATCTCGCGTTCAGCAGCGAGCTGTTGTACCTGGAGCGGGCGGTGCCCGGCGCGACGGCCGGGTTGCGCACCACGAGCGTGATCGCGCAGGTGTTCGCGGCGCTGCAGGGCGGCGCGCTCGCGATCCTGCCGTGCTTCATGGCGGCCACGCAGCCGGCGCTGGTGCCGGTGCTGCCGGACGACGTGATGGTCACGCGCTGCTTCTGGCTGACGTGTCGCGAGGATCTGCGCAAGCTGCGGCGCGTGACGGCGCTGTGGGATTACCTGCGCGCGGCGGCGGACGCGAACCGGGCGTTGTTGATGGGCGAGTCGGAGCGGCTTCGATTCGTCGGGGATCCGGAATAGCGGAGGGGGATGAGCCGGTTGCCGAGGTGGCGGCGGTGATCCGCCGGGCGGGAGGCGGCGCGGCGGCCACGCGGCAAGTCACCTCGCCGCGGACCGTCAACCCGCCATTTGCGCGTCGCGTGGTGCAACGCGCGCACGGTCATGCGCCGCCGGCACTCAATTCGCGCAACCCAGCCGATCCGCGAGTTCGCTCAGGTCCTTGACGTCGAAGTCCCACGCATCGGCGGCTGTCAGGTCGGTGGTCTGGTTCGGCCCGTGCTCGGTCGGGCGCAGCACGAACGCGGTCGCCAGCCCGAGTTGCCGTGCGGCGGCGAGATCGCCGTTGTGCGCGGCGACCAGGCACAGCTCGGCCGGCGCGATACCGAGAATCTCGACCGCTTCGGTGTAGACCTTCGGCGACGGCTTGTAAGCGTGCGCGACCTCGGCACCGAGAATGGCGTCCCACGGCAGGCCGCCGTGCTTCGCGACGTCGATCATCAGCCGGATATTGCCGTTCGACAGTGGCGCGATCACGTAGCGCTGCTTGAGCCGCTGCAGCGCCGCGACGGCATCGGGCCATGGATCGAGCCGGTGCCAGGCGAGATTGAGCGCGTCGATCTCGGCGTCGGGCACGCCGTCGATTCCGTAGCCGTCGAGCGTGCGCACGAGATTCTCGCGATGCAACACGTCGAGCCGCACGTAGCGCCGGCGGCCGCTGCGGATTTCTTCCATCGACGGCGAATAGGCGCGGCGCCACGTATCGGCGAATTCGAATGGATCGAGATCGGGCGCATGACGCGCCNTCGACGATCGTTCCGAATACATCGAACACGAGCGCCTTGATGTCGGCGGGATTCGTCATGGGATTCCCCGTGAAGGTCGGTCGATGGGGACGCGCGGCGCTGCATGGCTGCAACGCGTGACGCCGGCTCCAACGACATTGAATCACGGTTCCGCAAACGCGGCAGGCCGCCCCGTCGCGGCGAGCCGGAGCGGGGCGCGTTGCAACGCAAGCGCCCCGCCCGGGCCGGGCTCAGCGCTTGTCGTACGAGAACTGGATGCCGGCGGTGCCGCCGGTCTGGATGAACAGGTCGATGAACGCGGGGACGGTGGCGCTGCGGGCCCAGTCGCGCTGCAGTTCGCAGAACAGCTGCGCGACGCTGATCATCTGGCCGCCGGCCTGCTCGATGCGGCGCAGCGCGGCTTCGTGCGCGGCGACCGACGTGCCGCCGACGGCGTCGACGACCACATAGACTTCGTAGCCGGCCTTCAGCGCGTCGAGCGCGGGGAAGGTCAGGCACGCTTCGGTCCACAGCGCGGTCATGATCAGTTTCTTGCGGCCGGTGGCTTCGACCGCCTTGCGGAACTCGACGTCTTCCCACGAATTGATGCTGGTGCGGTCGTAGGTCGGATAGCCTTCGAGCGCGGCGCGCAACTGCGGGATCGGCGGCTTGTTCAGGCCGGTCTGCACGTTGACGGTCGAGTGGACGATCGGCAGGTCATATGCAACCGCGGCCTTCGACGCGCCGACGATGTTGTTGATCAGCAGCTGGCGATCCATCGAGGCGATGGAGTTCACCTGGACCGGTTGGTAATCGATGACGATGAACGCCGCGTTCTGCGGGGTGAGCAGGTGGTCCTTCGCGGGATCGCGAATCGGTTCGCTTGCCATGGTTGCCTCCGGAGTCAGGGCAGGAAGTGAGAGAAATCCGGGCGGCCGGGAAGCCGTCCGGTCGCGGCGTCAAAGCCGCGCTGCGTCGATGAAGGATGCTATGCGTGCAACAACCGGGTTTCCAGTCCCTTAAAATGCCGTCAGTGTTCTATGGATGGAACAATCATGCATGACCTGAACGACCTCTACTACTTCGTGAAGGTGGTCGAGCACGGCGGATTCACGCAGGCGGGGCGCGCGCTGGATGTCCCGAAATCGACGCTGAGCCGGCGCGTCGCCGCGCTGGAAGCGCAACACGACGTGCGGCTGCTGCAGCGGACGACGCGTCATTTCGCGGTCACGGAAACCGGCCGCGAGTTCTACGAGCGGTGCCTCGCGGTGCTGGTCGAAGCCGACGCGGCGCGCGAGGTGATCGAGCGCCGGCACGCGGAGCCGCGCGGGATCGTCCGCGTGAGCTGCCCGACCGCGCTGCTCGAATATCGTGTGAGCACGCTGATCGCGCGCTTCATGGCGATCCATCCGGCGGTGCAGGTGCATCTCGAGGCGACGAATCGCCGCGTCGACCTGTTGAGCGAAGGCTTCGACCTGGCGCTGCGCGTGCGTTTCCCGCCGCTGGAGGACAGCGACCTGGTGATGCGGATTCTCGGCGACAGCCCGCAGCGGCTGGTGGCCGCGCCGCAGTGGTTCCACGGGCGCCCGGTGCCGACGGCTCCCGCCGAACTGGCCGGCGAACCGAGCCTCGACTGGGGGCCGGCGCGGCATCACGTCTGGCAGCTGGTCGGGCCGAACGGCGAGCACGCGCAGTTGCGCCACCACCCGCGCTACATCTCCGACGACATGCACGCGCTGCGCGACGCGGCGATTCATGGCGTCGGCATCGTGCAGCTGCCGTGCATGGTCGTCGACGACGACCTGCGCGACGGCACGCTGATCGACGTGCTGCCCGGATGGGCGCCGAAGGGCGGCGTGATCCACGCGGTGTTTCCGTCGCGGCGCGGGCTGCTGCCGCGCGTGCGGCTGCTGATCGATTTCCTCGCCGAACACATCCGCAAGGATTGATGCCCGGCTGCCGCGTTCGGCGCGCCTTGCACTGGACCCGTTCGCGCCGCCAGGCGCGGATGCATGGCCGGCGCCGCGCAACCGTCTGACGATTGGGGGCGCATGCCGGCGCAACCGCGCGTAAGCCCTGATGTATGCGGATGCGCCGGGCGACACGGATTGGTGTTAAATGTATTGGTGGTATGTATCGTGTGGTGCGCGTTGGGGCACGCGCGCATGGGGGCGCCTTGGGTTCGCGTAAACCCGAGGCGATGAGCGGCACGAAGGATCGCTAACGAATCGGGCGCATCAGACCCGGTCGAGCTGACGGCAGGATTCATCTTGAATACCGAACCGCAAAGTTCTCGCTACAGCCTCGGGCTCGCAGCGGAAGTCCTCGCGTCCGAGCAAAGCGTGCTGAGACTGATCACGCGCAACACACCGCTGCCGGAACTGCTCGTCGAGGTATGCCGGCGCGCCGAGGCATTGCTCGGCGACGGCGCGTCGTGCACGATCCTGCTGCTCGACCCGGACGGCGTCCACGTGCACGTCGGCGCCGCGCCGTCGCTGCCGGCGCAGTACAGCGCCGCGATCGAAGGCGCGTCGATCGGGCCCGCCGCCGGCTCGTGCGGTACGGCCATGTACGAGCGCAGGATGATCGCCGTCGAGGACATCGAAACCGATCCGCTGTGGGCCGATTTCCGCGCGTTCGCACTGCCGCTCGGCTTGCGCGCATGCTGGTCGGTGCCGTTTCTGGACGACGCCGGCACCGTGCTCGGCGCGTTCGCGGTTTATCACCGCACGTCGCGGCGGCCGAGCGATGCCGAAACCGACCTGCTGCGCGATATCGGCAACAGCGTCGGCCTCGCGGTGCACCAGGACCGGATCGCGCGGCAGCTCGCGCGCAGCGAGGAACATCACCGCCTGGTCGTCAACAGCCTGAACGAAGGGATCCTCGTCGTGTCGCGCGACGGCGTGGTGGTCGCGAGCAATCCGAGCGCGAACCGCATGATGCGGGTGAAGGGCGAGCTGGTCGGCCGCCGGCTGTCGTCGGTGATCCTGTACAAGCTGCACGAGGACGGCACGCCGATCGCGCCGGACGACTGGCCGAGCCGGCGCGCGTTCGCCATGGCCACGCCGCTGCTCGACTACTCGGCCGGCTTCGGGCTCGCGGACGGCGACATCATCTGGGTGCGCGGCAACGCGGTGCCGATCCTGAAGCCGGGCGAGACCCAGCCCGAATCGGTGCTCATGTCGTTTCACGACATCGGCCCCGTGCGCGAAGCGCAGCAGCAACTGCGCTATCTGGCCACGCGCGATGCGCTGACGGGCCTCTACAACCGGCGCTGGCTGTCCGACCGGATGCGCGAGCTGTTCGGCACGCGCGAACCGGCGGCGGGGCCCGCGCGCGTCGCGATCCTGTTCATCGATCTGGTCGGGTTCAAGAAGGTCAACGACACGGCCGGCCACGACGCCGGCGACGCGCTGCTGCGCAGCGTCGCGGTGCGGCTCGGGGCGTGCGGCGGCGGCCGGCACGCGCTCACGCGCGTCGGCGGCGACGAGTTCGTGATTCTCGTCGACCACTGCGACGACCCCGACACGCTGGCCGTGCTCGCGCGCGAGGTGATCGACACGATCGCGAAGCCGTTCGCGATCGCGAACAACGAATACTGGCTCGGTGTTTCGATCGGGATCAGCGTCGCGCCGCGCGACGGCGACGATGCGGTCACGCTGATGCGCAACGCCGACTCCGCGATGTACGACGCGAAGCAGCGCGGCCGCAACCACTTCACGTTCTTCACCGCGCAGCTGAACCTGCGCCTGCAGCGCCGTTTCGCGATCGAGCAGTCGCTGCGCCGCGCGATCTCATCGGATACGCTGCGGCTCGCGTACCAGCCGGTCGTCGACGCACGCAGCGGCCGCACGGTCGGTGCCGAAGCGCTGCTGCGCTGGACGAGCCCCGAGCTCGGGCCGATGTCGCCGGCGGAATTCATCCCGGTCGCGGAAGATACCGGGCTTATCGTCGCGATCGGCCAGTGGGTGCTCGAAACCGCCTGCCGGCAGGCCGCCGAATGGCGCCGCACGATCGCGCCCGACCTGATGGTGGCGGTCAACCTGTCGCCGCGGCAGTTCCATGAAGGACTGGTCGAGTCGGTTTACGACTGCCTCGCGCAGACGCGGCTCGACCCGGGTGCGCTCGAACTGGAAATTACCGAAGGATTACTGATGAACGACACGGACACCGTGCTGCCGATGCTCGAAGCGCTGACCGACATGAACGTGCGGATCTCGGTCGACGATTTCGGCACCGGCTATTCATCGCTCGCCTACCTGAAGCGTTTCCCGCTGCACAACCTGAAGGTCGATCGTTCGTTCGTGTCGGGCGTGCCCGATCATCGCGACTCGGTCGCGATCACGCAGGCTGTCGTCGCGATGGCGCATTCGCTCGGGATGAAGGTCACCGCGGAAGGCGTCGAGACCGAGGCGCAGTCGTGGTTCCTGCAGCAGATCGGCTGCGACATGCAGCAGGGTTACCTGTTCGGCCGGCCGCTCGATCCGACCGACTACGCGCGCCGGCTCGTTGCCGTGTAGCCATTCAATCGAAGCCGTCGCCAACGGGCGACGCGGGCGGGACGGTCGGGGAGGGCGGCGCATCGATCTCGACGCGGTTCTTGCCGTCGTGCTTCGCGCGATACAGCGCGCGATCGGCCGCCTCGATCAGCGACGTCGTCGGCATGCCGGGGGCCGGCACGATGCTCGCGCCGCCGATGCTGATCGTCACGTGGCGGCCCGTCGACGAATGCGCGTGCTCGAGCCGCAGCGCCTCGATCGCGAGGCGGATCTTCTCGCCAAGGAGCCGCGCCGCGCCCGGCGACGTGGCCGGCATCACGACCGCGAACTCCTCGCCGCCGAACCGCGCGGCCAGGTCGCCGGACTGCCCGAGGCAGCGTTCGATGGCCGTCGCGACCTGCTTGAGCACGCCGTCGCCCGACACGTGGCCGTACGTGTCGTTGTACAGCTTGAAGTTGTCGACGTCGATCATCAGCAGCGACAGTTCGCTGCGCTCGCGCGTGCCGCGCCGCCATTCGGCGGCCAGGTATTCGTCGAGATAGCGCCGGTTCGACAGCCCGGTCAGGCCGTCCGAGTGCGTGAGGCGCCGCAGTTCGAGGTTGGCTTCCAGCAACTGCTGCTGCGATTGCCGCAGCGCGCGATAGGCCTCGTCGCGTTGCAGCAGGTTCATGTACGAGCGCGAGTGATAGCGGATCCGTGCGACCAGCTCGATGCGATCGGGCAGTTTGACGAGGTAGTCGTTCGCGCCGGCCGCGAACGCGGCGCTCTTGATCACCGGTTCTTCCTGCGTCGACAGCACGATGATCGGCACGTCGCGCGTCGCCGGATTCGCGCGATAGGCCTTCACGAGGCTGAGGCCGTCGGTGCCGGGCATCACGAGATCCTGCAGGACCACCGTGGGCCGCGTCTCGAGCGCGGTGGCCAGCGCATCGTCCGAACGCGGGCAGTAGTGGAAGTCGATGTCTTCCTCGTCGACGAGCGCGCGCCGCACGGCTTCCGCGACGATCGTCTGGTCGTCGACCAGCAGCACCATCGCGGGGGCGCCGGCGTGCGGCGTGTGCGGTACGTGCGCGGCGTCGAGTGCCGGATGCAGGCTACCGGGCGGGCGGGTGAAGTCGCTAGTCATGATCGATGCCGGATTGCGCGATGCGGCGACGGGTGTAACGGGGTTTCATCGGGCGTCAGAGTCGCGAGAGTGCCGCCAGTTCGCCTGCGATGCGCTCGAGCGGCAGGATCGCGCGCGCCGCGCCGAGCGTCGCGGCTGCTTTCGGCATCCCGTAGACGGCGCTCGTCGCCTCGTCCTGCGCGATCGTGTGATAGCCCTTCATGCGCAGCGCCTTCAGGCCGATCGCGCCGTCGCGTCCCATGCCGGTCAGCAGCACGCCGATCACGCGGCCCGGCCAGTGCTCGGTCAGGCTGTTGAAGAACACGTCGACCGACGGCCGGTACGGCGTGGCGGCCGGCTCGCGCGTGTACTCGAGCGTGCCGGCGCGCGTGATGCGCAGGTGGTCGTCGGTCGCCGCGAGCAGCGCGATGCCCGGCTGCGGGCGATCGCCTTCGCGCGCGACGCGCACGGTCAGCGGCGTCTGGCCGTCGAGCCACTGGGCCATCCCTTCGGCGAACGCGCGATCGACGTGCTGGACGATCACGATCGGCGCGCTGAAGCTGGCCGGCAGGCTGCCGAGGATCGACGCGAGCGCGCCGGGGCCGCCGGCGGATGCGCCGATCGCGATCAGCGGGCCGCCGCCCGCGCGCACCGTCGTGCCGGCCGTGCGGACGCCGCCGGGCGCGTCCAGCAGGCGGCCGATCTGATCGATCTTCGCGAGCAGCAGTTGCGCGGTGTCGCCGGCCGCGCCTGCGCCGAGGCGCGGCGTGTCGACCGCGTCGAGCGCGCCGGCGCCCATCGCCTCGAACACGCGCCACGCGTTCGCGCCGATGCAGCTCGTCACGATCAGGATCGCGCACGGGCGGCCGGAGCGCATGATCCGGCGCGTTGCCTCGATCCCGTCGCACTTCGGCATGATCAGGTCCATCAGCACGACGTCGGGCGGTTGCAACGCGCACAGTTCGACGGCCTGCGCGCCGTCCGTCGCGACCCACAGCACGCGATGCTCGGGCCGGCGCGCGATCGCACGGCGCATCGCCTCGACGGCAAGCGGGAGGTCGTTGACGATGCCGATGTTCACAAGCGGGATACTCCGGTCGGTTCGTAGTGTTGGAGGTGGGCCGGGTTCATGGAAGGCGGTGCCGGTCGGCGCCGCCGAACGGCATCGGCGGGCGGACGGCACGGAATTCTTTTCGACTGGCGACGCCCGCATGCTGTCATGCGGCGCGAATGGCGGCAATCGAAAAAATTGCGCATTGCGTCGTTTCCGACCCTTTCCGCGATGGCCGCGCGGTTTTTTGCGCCGTCCCGGCGGTCGGGCAGCCGCGCGCACGCTCATGTGGCGGCGCGGAAACGGCCGCCGCCACCGGCAAGCCGGCGCGTGCGTGGCGACAGGAAGGCGCGCGCCCAGCGTGGCGGGCGGCACGCCCGCACGCGCACGCATCGGCGAGCCGGCCGCGTGACGGCCGGCGCACCGTGCCCGGCGCGCATCCGGCCGTTCAATGGCTGCGCGCGTACCCCTGGATCAGCGCGCGCATCATGCCTTCGACCGTTGCGTCGAGCAGATCGGTTTCCTGCTCGGATTCCTCGACGAGCGCGGCATAGGCGGTGGCGAGCGTCACGCGGTCGACTTCGTGGCGCTGTTCCATCAGCGTCACCATCCCGTCCTTCGCCAGATGAGCGGAGAACGCGCGGCTGCCGATGGTCTGGAATACGTCAATCATGGCGGTTCTCCCGTCCGTTGCGATGCCTTCCAGTTTAGTCGGCGCACCGGCGCTTCGCCATGCGCGGAGGCGGCGCGAGCACGGCCGGCACCACGTGGCATCGGTTTCAACGTTTACCCGAACCGCCAAATTGTCGAATTTTTACCGAGACAGTCTCGTGTCGGATTTTGCGGCCTGAGCCCGGTCAAAACCGGGCGGGCCGCGCATCGTCACGACGCCGCGCATCCAACTCGCGGTCGCGGGTGTCGGCGGCGTGGTGTCGGGGTGCGTGAAGGACTGGGTGCCGATCGATTCGGCGTTTGCCGTCGTCGCCGCCCATACGGTCGGCATGGCGCTGTTCACGATGATCATGGGCAACGGGTTCGCCGCGTTCCCGGTGATGGTGGCCGGGATCGGCCTGCCGTTGATCGTCCGCCCGTTCCATGGCAACCCGGCGATCCTCGGCGCGATCGGGATGCCGAGCGGCTTCTGCGGTACGCTGATGACGCCGATGGCCGCGAACTTCAACATCGTGCCCGCGGCGCTGCTCGAACTGAAGGACAAGAACGGCGCGATCAAGGCGCACTGGCCGACGGCCGTGCTGCTGCCGACCGTGAACACGCTGCTGATGTACGCGTGCGTCTTCCGCTACTGACGAGATCCTCATGACCGACCGACTGCCCCCCGAACTCGCGTCGACATTCGCGTCGCTCGCGCTCGCGCACCTGACCCGCGAATATCCGAACAAGCTCACGCATTCGCTCGAAGGCCCGCACGACGTGCAGGGCCCGCGCGCGCTGCATCCGATCTTCTACGGCAGCTACGACTGGCATTCGTGCGTGCACGGCTACTGGCTCGTGCTGCGCGTGCTCGAACGCTATCCGGCGCTGCCGGAGGCCGAGCGGATCATCGCCATCGTCGATGCGCATTTCACCGACGCGAACGTCGCCGGCGAGCGCGCTTATCTGGCGCTGCCGCACAACAGCGGCTTCGAGCGGCCTTACGGCTGGGCGTGGCTGCTGGCGCTGTCCGCGCAACTGGAGCGGACAGCGCTTACAGGCGTGGTGCCGCAGGCCGCGCGCTGGGCGAAGACGATGGCGCCGCTCACCGAGCTGTTCGTGTCGCGCTTCGAAACGTTCCTGCCGAAGGCGACCTATCCGCTGCGCGTCGGCACGCACTTCAACACCGCGTTCGCGCTCGCGCTGACGCTCGACTTCGCGCGCGCGACGCAGCGCGACGGGCTCGCGGCGCTGATCGTCGATACGGCGAAACGCTGGCACCTGAACGATGTCGCGTGCCAGGCATGGGAGCCGTCGGGCGACGAGTTCCTGTCGCCCGCGCTGATGGAGGCGGAGCTGATGCGGCGCGTGCTGCCGGCCGGCGAATTCGACGGCTGGTTCGCGCGCTTCCTGCCGGATCTCGCGCGCGGCGAGCCGGCGACGCTGTTCGTGCCGGCGACGGTCAGCGACCGCGGCGACGGCAAGATCGCGCATCTGGACGGGTTGAATCTGAGCCGCGCGTGGTGCCAGCGCGCGCTCGCCGGCGCGCTGCCGGAAGGCGATGCACGGCGCGCGAAGCTGCTCGACGCGGCCGAGCGGCATCTCGCGAGCGCGCTCGCGCACGTGGCCGGCGACTACATGGGCGAGCACTGGCTGGCGACGTTCGCGCTGCTCGCGATCGACGCGTAGTCGCTTCGATCGGGGATCGGCGACGAAGGGCGAGGCGGGCGCCACGCGATGTGCGGCACGCCCGCCCGCCACACTGGCGGTGACTTACTGATAGAAGTTCAGCGTGACCATCGCCGAACGGCCCGGCGCCCACGTCGCATAGATCGGATACGCGCTCGCGTAATACTGCTTGTCGAACAGGTTCTGCACGTTCAGCTGAACGTCCATCGTCTTGTTCACGCGCCACGTCGCGGCGGCGTCGAAACGCGCATAGCCGGGCGTCCATTTCTTCGTCGTCGCCGACACCGATGCATAGGTCTGGCTCATCACCGTCGCGCCCGCGCCGAGCGTGAGCTTCGGCATCACGTCGTAGCTCGTCCACAGCGTGAAGTTGTGCTTCGGCACCATCACCATCGGCAGGCCCGAGGCGCCCGGGCTGCCGGGGCCCGCGTCGGTCGTGATCGCGTTCAGGTACGAGTAGCCGCCGAACACGTGCCATTTCGACGTCAGGTTGCCCGCGAAGCCGAGTTCGACGCCGCGCACGCGCTGCTTGCCCGCGTTGACGGTGTGACCCAAGCCGTCGCTCACGCGCGCATTGGTCTTTTCGGTCTGGAACAGCGCCGACGTCAGCGACAGCTGATCCTGCAGCACGTCCCACTTCGCGCCGATCTCGATGTTGCGCGAGCGCTCGGGCGCGAGGTCCTGGTTCGTCGCGGTGATCTGGTCGGTGCCGCCGCCGAGGCCCGCGTTCGAGCCCGGCGGGTTCGACGACGTGCCGTACGACGCGTACAGGCTCACGTTGCTCACCGGCTTGAACACGAGGCCGAACTGATAGCTGAACAGATTCGACGTGTTCGACAGGTCGGCGACGCCGGCCTGCTTGCCGGTCGTGTCGTAGCGGTCGAAGCGCAGCCCCGTGTTGAACTGCCAGCGCTCGGACAGCCTGACCGTGTCGAAGATATATGCGGACACCGTGTCGGTGCGCGTGTTCGTCGTCGGGCCGGGGAAGCCCTTGTCGCCGTTCAGCACGATGTTGCCGGTCCACGGCATGTTCGGGTTCCAGCCGCCGGCGAGCGGCGTGCAGTTGCCGGCCACCGAGCACGGGCCGCCCGAGCGGATGTTGTTGCCGGCGGCATCCGACACGAGATAGCCCTCGTAGCGCGATTGCTCGTGGCTGAACTCGACGCCGGCCGTCATCGTGTGCTTCATCCCGAACAGGCTCGCGCTGCCGGTCACTTCGGTCTGGTTCGAGAAGCCGTTGAGCGCGTACTTGCCGCTCTTCGCCTGCAGCCCGAGCAGGTTCGGGTTCGACGCGAGGATCTGCGGATTCGTCGCGACGTAGTCGAGCGTCGAGCGCCCGAACATCGTCGTGTTCTTCAGCTTCCAGGCGTCGTTGAGCTTGTGCTCGATGCGCACTTCGCCGGTGTCGGTCTGCCCGTAGCGGTAGTCGCGCGTGTTCAGTCCGAAGAACTGCCCGCGATCGGCCGGCACCGGCGTGCCGCCGGACGCGCGGAACGGCACGCTGAAGTCCGGCATGTCGTACGCGTTCATGTGGTAGTAGCTGACCGTGACCGTGGTCGGCGTGTTCAGCCCGAACACGATCGACGGCGCGACACCCCAGCGCTTGTTGTACACGTCGTTGCGGCCGGCCTGGTTCGCGTCGTGGCCCATCACGTTCAGCCGCACGGCCGTCGTGTCGTTGATCCTGCGGTTCGCGTCGACCGTCGCGCGCTTGTAGCCGTCGGTGCCGAAGCCGATGCTGCTGTTGATGAAGTCGTCGTTCTGCGGCGTCTTCGTGACGATGTCGATGCTGCCGCCCACCGAGCCGCGGCCCGCGTAGACGGAGTCGGGGCCCTTGATCACGCTGATCTGCTCGACCGCGAACGTCTCGCGGTTCTGCAGCCCCGAGTCGCGCATCCCGTCGACGAAGATCGCGTTGCGCGATTCGAAGCCGCGAATCACCGGACGGTCGGCCGACGGGTTCGCGGCCGCGTCGCCGCCGAGGAACGTGATGCCCGGCACCGAGCGCAGCGCATCGGCGAACGACGTGACGTTCTTTTCCTTGATCAGTTGCTCGGGAATCACCGTGACCGAGCGCGGCGTGTCGAGCAGCGGCGCGGTGAATTTGTACGACGGCGAGCGCTTCACCTGCAGGTCCGACAGCGCGGACGACTGGACCGCGATCGTCGGCAGCGTGGTCGACGTATCCGCGGTGGCGGGCTGGCCGGCAGCGGGGGCGGAGGCGGGAGCGGTTTCGGCGGAAGCGAGCAGCGGTGTCAGGAACACGGAGCAGGTCAGCGCCGACACGAGGGCACGAGGCCTCGTCTTGAACTGGGCAGGCATGGCGGAAGGCAGCGGAAGTAGCGGTGAAACGGATGCGTCGTCGCGATGCCGGCGGGCCGGGCCCGTGGCATCGAAGGATGCAGATATAAATGAGTATGATTCGCGTTAGCGAATGCGATTGTACGGTCGAGTATGAAATATGTAAACGATTGCATGGTTTTTGTACTAAATCGGCCGAGCTTTTCGCGGCTGGCGCGACGGCTTTGCATCCGGCGCAAGACCGCTTTCCATCGACCGACCGGCTCGACCCGGCGGCGAGTCGATACACTGCCGTACCGGTTGCACGGGCCCCGGCAACCGCGCCCGACGAAGGAGACAACACAGATGGACACCCAACGCGCAGCGGTCGTCACGTACCGCGGCAATGCGATCGAGAACACGCACTTCGCCGATGTGGCGGTGGTGGATGCCGGCGGCAAGCTGCTGTTCCGGTTCGGCGATCCGTTCCGGACGACGCTCGCGCGCTCGGCGGCGAAGCCGGCGCAGGCGCTGTCCGTGATCGAGACGGGCGCGCCCGATCGCTTCGGTTTCGACGACGCGGACATCGCGCTGATGTGCGCGTCGCACAGCAGCGAGGAGCGGCACATCGCGCGCACGCGGGCGATGCTCGCGAAGGTCGACGCACAGGAGTCGGATTTGCGGTGCGGCGGCCATGCGCCGCTGTCGGACGCGGTATACCGGTCGTGGATCAAGCGCGACTACACGCCGACCGGCATCTGCAGCAACTGTTCGGGCAAGCATGTCGGGATGCTGGCCGGCGCGCGGGCGATCGGCGCCGCGATCGCCGATTACCACCTGCCGGAGCACCCGATGCAGGTGCGCGTGAAGCACGTGGTCGCCCACGCGTGCGGCCTGCGCGACGACGAGGTGGGCTGGGCGATCGACGGCTGCAACCTGCCGACGCCGGCGTTCCCGCTCGATCGCCTCGCGCGGCTGTATGCGTCGCTGGCCGACGGCGCGGATCGCGTGGCAGCCGGCGGCGACGCGACGACCGATCGCGTGCGTGCGCTGGCGCGCATTCATCATGCGATGACCGGCCATCCCGAGCTGGTCGCCGGAGAAGGGCGCTACTGCACGGTGCTGATGGACGCGTTCGAAGGGCAGGTCGTCGGCAAGCTCGGCGCGGATGCATGCTACGGGATCGGCGTGCGGGCGTCGGCCAGCACGCGGGCGCTCGGCGCCGACGGCGCGCTCGGCATCTCGGTGAAGATCGAGGACGGCAACATCGACGTGCTGTACATGGTCGTCAGCGAGCTGCTCGAGCGGCTGCAGATCGGCACGGCCGCGCAGCGCGCGCGGCTCGCCGCGTTCCACCGCCCGCGGATGCTGAACACGCAGGGCGTCGAGATCGGGCACGCGACGTTCCCGTTCGAATTGCAGGCGGCCTGACGCGTGTCGTCGAGCCGATGCCGCGTGCCGGTGGGGCGTGCGGCGTCGGCGCCTGCGAGCTGACCGGCGCGCTGGCGGCCGCCGGCCCGGTCTACGCTCCCGCGTCGCGAATCTTGCCCAGCTCGACTGCCGACAGCTCGCCGATGTGCGCGAGATGTTCCGCGAGAAAGTCCTTCAGCACGCGCAGCTTCGCCGAGCTGCGCCGGTTCGCCAGATACGCGATGTAGATGTACTCGCCCGTCAGCTTGTTCTGCAGCCGATAGCGCGGCAGCACGGCTTCGAGCCGGCCGCTCGCGAGCAGGTCGCGCACCAGCCAGATCTCGAACTCGGCGATGCCGAGCCCCGCGCAAGTCGCGTCGAGCAGCAGCTCCGAGTGATCGGTGACGAGGTTGCCGGCCGGCAGCACGCTGTGCCGCGCGTCGCTGCGCACGAGTTCCCAGCGCGGATCGCCTTCGGGATGCACGTAGCGCAGGCAGTTGTGCTGCTGCAGGTCGTCCGGCGTCGCGGGGCGCCCGCAGCGGTCGAGATAGCCCGGTGTCGCGCACAGGATGCTGTCGTTGCGCGACAGCCGATGGACGACCAGGTTGTCCAGGTAGTTCTCGCCTTCGTGAATGTCGAGATCGAACCCGCCGGCGACGAGGTCGTTGTGATTGTCGGTGAGCCGCACGTCGAGCTGGATCGTCGGGTAGCGCGCGAGAAACGGCGCGATCAGCGGCGCGAGATGGCGGCGGCCGAACGCGACCGGCGCGGTGAGCTTGAGCGGCCCGCTCGGCTGCGCATTGAGCTCGGCGACGACGCGCAGCGTGTCGTCGAGATCGGCGATCAACGTGACCGCGCGCTCCAGGTAGATGTGGCCGGCTTCGGTCAGCGTCACGCTGTGGGTCGAGCGATGCAGCAGCGCGACGCCGAGCGCGTCCTCGATCGCCGTGATCTTGCGCGCGATGGTGGACGTCGACACGTGCATCTCCTTCGCGACCGCGGAAAAGCTCCCCATTTCGACGACCCGCACGAACGCGCGCATCGCGCCGAGGTGATCGAGGCCGGTGTCTCTCGCCGTTGTTTTCATCTGTTGCTCGCTGTTGCGCCTCACGCAAAACCGCTTTCGATAATACAGAAGCGAGCTTCTTTATGCAAAGGCATAGAATGCGACCCGTCGTACCGGGAAGTGGCACACGCAGCGGCTTTCCCGCGGCGGAACGGGACAATTCAGGAGGGACACCATGACGGAAAACGGCTTCCGCGTCGAAGCGGATCTTTTAGGGAAGCGAAGCATTCCGGAGGCGGCGTACTACGGCGTCCACACGCTGCGCGCGAAAGAGAACTTCGACATATCGGGGCGCACGATCGCGTCGCTGCCGTATCTCGTCATGGCGCTCGCGGCCGTGAAGGAAGCCGCGGCCGATGCGAACTGCGAGCTCGGGCTGTTGCCGGCCGCGTATCGCGACGCGATCGCCGCCGCGTGCGTCGAGATCCGCGAAGGCCGCCTGCACGACCAGTTCGTGGTCGACATCATCCAGGGCGGGGCCGGCACGTCGACCAACATGAACGCGAACGAGGTGATCTGCAACCGCGCGCTCGAAATCATGGGGCATGCGCGCGGGCAGTACGAATACCTGCATCCGAACGAACACGTCAATCTCGCGCAGAGCACGAACGACGTGTATCCGACCGCGATCCGGATCGCGACCTGCTTCGCGGTCGAGCATCTGCTCGAGGCGATGGGGCGCTTGCGCGATGCGTTCGCCGAGAAGGCCGACGCGTTCTCGGGCCTCCTGAAGCTCGGCCGCACGCAGCTGCAGGACGCCGTGCCGATGACGCTCGGCCAGGAATTCTCGACCTACGCGGTGATGATGACGGAAGACATCGCGCGCCTGCAGGAAGCCGGCAGGCTGATGCGCGAGATCAATCTCGGCGCGACCGCGATCGGCACCGGCATCACCGCGCATCCGCAGTATGCGGAGAAGGCGCTGGCCGCGTTGCAACGCATTACCGGCCTGGACCTGAGCACCGCGCCGAACCTGATCGAGGCGACGCAGGACTGCGGCGCGTTCGTGCAGATCTCCGGCGTGCTGAAGCGGATCGCGGTGAAGCTGTCGAAGATCTGCAACGATCTGCGGCTGCTGTCGAGCGGCCCGCGCGCCGGCTTCGGCGAGATCAACCTGCCGCCGGTGCAGGCCGGCTCGTCGATCATGCCGGGCAAGGTGAATCCGGTGATTCCGGAAGTCGTGAACCAGGTCGCGTTCGAAGTGTTCGGCAACGACCTGACGGTGACCTTCGCCGCCGAGGCCGGACAGCTTCAGCTCAACGCATTCGAGCCGGTGATCGCGAGCGCGCTGTTCCGCAGCTTCAGCCATCTGACGGCCGCGTGCACGACGCTCGCGGGCCGCTGCGTGAGCGGGATCACCGCGAACCCCGAACGGCTGCGCGAAACGATGGAGCGCTCGGTCGCGCTCGCGACCGCGCTGAACCCGTACATCGGCTACAAGCGCGCGACCGCCGTGGCCGCCGAGGCACACGAGAGCGGCAAGTCGATCCGCGAGGTCGTGCTCGATCGCGCGCTGATGACCGTCGCGCAACTGGATGAAGCGTTGCAGCCCGAAGCGCTGATCCGTCCGCGCGCGTACTGATGCCGGCCGCGCGGCGCCGGCGCATGCCGCCGGCGGCCCGCGTGCGGCCGTTCCCGCAGCGCCCCGCCGATGGGCGCGACACATCCACACACATCAAGAAACGGAGACATACCATGAAGCATGCCAGCGAGCGCCCGGCCGACACGGCCGGCGGCGCGGATCCCCGTCATGCCGACCGCGATGCGATGTTCGCGTCGCACGAGTCCGGCTATGAGCAGAAGTTGAAGCCGCGACACGTGCAGATGATCGCGATGGGCGGTGCGATCGGCACCGGGCTCTTTCTCGGCGCGGGCGGCCGCCTGCAGAGCGCGGGGCCCGCGCTCGCGGTCGTGTATCTCGTGTGTGGCGTGTTCGCGTTCCTGATCATGCGCGCGCTCGGCGAGCTCGTGATGCACCGGCCGACCAGCGGCTCGTTCGTGTCGTACGCGCGCGAGTTCATGGGCGAGCGCGCGTCGTTCGTCGCGGGCTGGATGTACTACCTGAACTGGGCGACGACCGGCATCGTCGACATCACCGCGGTCGCGATCTACATGAAGTACTGGGCCGTGTTCACCGACGTGCCGCAGTGGGTGTTCGCGCTCGGCGCGCTCGGGATCGTGTCGGTGATGAACATGATCGGCGTGAAGGTGTTCGGCGAGATGGAGTTCTGGTTCTCGATCGTCAAGGTCGGGACGCTCGCGCTGTTCCTCGCGGTCGGCGCGGTGTTTCTCGCGAGCGGTCATCCGGTCGCCGGCCAGATGCCGGGGCTGCACCTGGTCGCGGATCATGGCGGGATCTTTCCGCATGGGGTGCTGCCGGCCGTGCTGATCGTGCAGGGCGTGGTGTTCGCGTATGCGAGCATCGAGCTCGTGGGCGTCGCGGCGGGCGAGACCGCCGATGCGCGCAAGGTGCTGCCGAAGGCGATCAACAGCGTGATGTGGCGCATCGCGCTGTTCTACGTGGGCTCGGTCGTGCTGCTGACGATGCTGCTGCCGTGGACCGCGTACAGCGCGCACGAAAGCCCGTTCGTGACGTTCTTCAGCAAGCTCGGCGTGCCGTACGTCGGCACGGTGATGAACATCGTGGTGCTGACCGCCGCGCTGTCGAGCCTGAACTCCGGCCTCTATTCGACCGGGCGCGTGCTGCGTTCGCTCGCGATGGGCGGCTCGGCGCCGCGCTTCGTGTCGCGGATGAATGCGCGCGGCGTGCCGTACGGCGGGATCCTCGTCACGGTCGCGATCAATGCGCTCGGCGTGCCGCTGAACTACATCGTGCCGTCCCAGGCGTTCGAGATCGTGCTGAACATGGCATCGCTCGGGATCATCTCGACCTGGGGCTTCATCGTGATGTGCCAGATCCTGTTCCGCCGCGCGGTCAATCGCGGCGAGCTGAGCCCCGTGTCGTTCCGGATGCCCGGCGCGCCGTTCACGTCGTGGCTCACGCTCGGGTTTCTCGTCACCGTGCTGGTGCTGATGGCGTTCGATTACCCGGGCGGCACGTGGACCGTCGCGATGATTCCGGTCGTCGTGCTAGCGCTGGTGGTCGGCTGGAAGCTCGCGAAGCGCGGTGCGGCGCGGGAGGCGGCGGCCGCCGCCGCTGCCGATCGCGTGTCGATCATCGCCGATCCGGCCAGTAACGTCTGACGATAAGCACGAGATACACGATAGGCACGAGACGCCCGGGCGGGCCACCGCCCGGTGCGCTCAGTTCAATCCGGCGCGCGCGCCGACCCAGCGGCTGAAGTCGCCGGCCATCTGCGCCGTGAGTTCATGGCCGGCGTCGTACAGCCGCGTTTCGTGCGCGACGCCGAGCGACGTCAGCTTCGCGTCGGCCGTGTCGGCCCATGCGACGGGCAGCTTGTCGTCGAAGCGGCCGTGCATCACCAGCGCGTGGATCGCGCTCAACGCATCGCGCGATGCGATCAGCGGATCGATCTCCGGCAGGATGCGGCCGCACAGCACCGCGAATGCGGCGACGTCGGCCGGTGACGTGAGGCCGACGCTCGCGCTCATGATGCCGCCCTGGCTGAAGCCGGCGATCACGGCGGGCAGCGCGGTATCGTTCGAGGTGTCTCGCGCGCTCAACGCACGCAGCAGCGCAATCAGCTGCATACGGCTCGCCTCCGCGCGGGCCGCATCGATTTCGGGGCCGTTCGGGCCGAAGCGCACCGGAAACCACGCATGCTGGCTGGGGCCGAACGTCAGCGGGCCGCGCACGAACGCGATGTCGATGCGCGGATCGACCGTGCCGGCCAGGTTCAGCAGGTTGGTCTCGTTGCCGCCGACGCCGTGCAGCAGCACCAGGCGGCCCGCGGGGCGGCCGGTGGCCGGGCGCAGCAGGTACTGGAGACCGGATTCGGAGTCGGTGGCGAGCGGCAGGACGTCGGTCATTGCAAGGGTCCGGTGGAGAAATGATCCGACAGTCTAGAACGCGCGGGCGGGGAGGTGAATCGCCGGATGGCGATTGAATGTTTCCAGGCAGGAATGAATTGACTCGCTTGAAAGACGTTCGTCAAAATCGGGTGCGACTACGGAGACGGAAGGAGGTCGGATGATTCAGACGGAGCGGATGCATCTGACGTTGCAGCGACGAAACGTCACGATGCGGATGCATCGGTGCTCCCGGAGCCCGGACATCACCGCAACCGAACCACCGTCGGCTTCAGCTCCGTGTACTTCTCCAGCGCGTGCAGCGAGCACGTGCTGGTCGCGCAGGGCGACGTCGCGTTGAACCTGACCGGGTCGCGACCGTCGGCCGGGTGGCCGGGCGGCGCGCTCGATCCGTGAACGACGATGTGCGGGCCACCGGGGCGCCCGTGCGTCGAATCCGTCGCGGCGCGGACAAGGCTGCGTAAACAATCGATTCGCGATTCGATTCGCGGATAATGCGCAAACGTTTTACCGGTATTGGACCGGATTGAATGGCCGGATCGAGAATAAAAGAACCCATATCCGGATTCGATCTGCTTGCGGCGCCTGGCAACCTCGCCAAGTCGCACCGGCCGGAGATTAACGGCCGCTCCGGGAAAAACTTTAGGATTTTCCCGCCACAATTAATCATTGCGATTTTCTCAATGACCGATTGATTTTCAGTCATCGGACGGTCATGCACCATCCCCGATAATTCGGCGCTCATATTCTTTCAATAGGCCAAAAGGCGATCGAAGCCGGATCGCTGCGGGGAGCTGTACTCATGACCATTCGTCATCGCATTACGCTGCTAGTCGTCCTGACGTTTTTCGCGCTGTCCGCGATCGGCGTGTACGCCGTGTACCAGACGCGCAAGAGCGCGTCCGAGGTGCGTCAGGTTACCCAGGGAATCGTGCCGAGCGCGCTCGCGTCGGCGGATCTCGTCGCCGATGTGAAGAACATCCAGATCGCGACGATGACGCTGGTGTACGCACCCGACGCGAACACCGCCGCGCAGGCGCGCGACGAGCTGAAGGCGAAGCAGGGCGCACTGCGCACGGCGCTCGACGCGCAGGCGAAATCCGCGGTCGGGCAGGCGCAGCAAGGCCTCGTCGCGCAGGCGAAGGACAGCGCCGCGAACTACTTCGCGGCGATCGACGACACCGTGAAGATGAAGACCGACGGCAAGCCCGAGATGGCGCAGGCATACCTGTTCGCGAACGTCGCGCAGTATCGCGACGAACTCGAGAGCATCGTCGATACGCTGCGCGTCGAGAAGAACCGCCAGAAGGACGACGCGATCCGCGCGCTGAACGGCATGCTGTCGACGACGGCGACCGCGATCGCGGGCGTCGCGGGCACGGTCGTGGTGCTGCTGACCGCGCTCGGCTTCGTGCTGTATCGCCAGATCACGCGCCCGCTGATCGGGATGCAGACGGCGATGAGCGAGATCGCGACGAGCCAGGATTTCACGCGCCGCGTGCCGGTGGGCCGGATGGACGAGATCGGTCATTCGATCGTCGCGTTCAACGGGATGATCGAGAAGATCCAGGAGAACGCCGCGCAACTGAAGCAGAAGACGGCCGACATCCAGGCGATGCTGCAGAACATGCAGCAAGGGATCCTGACCGTCGTCGAAGGCGGCGTCGTGCACGCGGAATATTCGGCTTACCTCGAAACCATCTTCGAGACGAACGACATCGCCGGCCGCGACCTGATGGCGCTCGTGTTCGATGCGTCGAGCATCGGTTCCGACGCGCGCTCGCAGGTCGAGGCGGCCGTGCATGCGTGTCTCGGCGAGGACAGCATGAACTTCGCGTTCAACGAGCACCTGCTTGTCAACGAAGTCGCGAAACAGATGCCGGACGGCCGCGAGAAATGGCTCGACCTGAGCTGGTCGGCGATCACCGACGAAACCGACACGGTCGTGCGGCTGATGCTGTGCGTGCGCGACGTGACCGAGATTCGCGAGCTGACCGCGCAGGCCGGCGAGCAGCAGCGCCGCCTCGAGATGATCGGCGAGATCCTGTCGATCAGCCAGGACAAGTTCCACGACTTCGTGCACAGCGCGAAGGGCTTCCTCAGCGAGAACGAGCGGATGATCCGCCAGCACGAACGCGCGGATCACTCGATCGTCGCGGCGCTGTTTCGCAACATGCATACGATCAAGGGCAATGCGCGCACGTACAGCCTGCAGCACCTGACCAACATCGTCCACGAAGCGGAGCAGGCATACGAGTCGCTGCGCCGCGCGGACGGCGGGCCCGAGTGGGACCGCGACGTGCTGATGGACGATCTGGCCCGCGTGCGCGAGGCGGTCGACCACTATGCGACGATCAACGCGGTCACGCTCGGCCGGCACGGCGAGCCGGCGCAACCGGGCGGTGCCGATTACCTGATGGTCGAGCGCGCGCACATCGACGCGAGCCTGCGCATGCTCGACGGCGCCGATCCGGCGAACGCGGGCGACTGGCACGCGGCGCGCGATTCGGTGCGCCGCCTGCTGAGCCAGTTCGGCACGCACGGCATCGGCGATGCGCTGGGCGGCGTGATCGAGTCGCTGCCGTCGCTCGCGGCCGAACTCGGCAAGCCGGCGCCCGTCGTGCATATCGACAGCAACGGCCATCGCGTGCGCAGCGAGATCGGCGCGACGCTGAAGAACGTGTTCATGCACCTGCTGCGCAACGCGATCGACCACGGGATCGAAACCTCGGACGAGCGTCGCGCGGCCGGCAAGGCGCCGGCAGGCACGATCGACATCGCGGTCGACGTCGAGGACGACACGCTGCGCTTCGTGCTCGGCGACGATGGCCGCGGCCTCGCGCTCGACCGGATTCGCGGGATCGCGCGCGAGCGCGGCTGGATCGACGCGGGCAACGACGCCGCGCTGACCGATGAAGCGGTGGCCGAACTGATCTTCCGCCCGGGCTTCTCGACCGCGCGCGCGGTGACCGAGGTGTCGGGGCGCGGCGTCGGGATGGACGCGGTGCGCAACTTCCTGAAGCGCGACGGCGGCGACATCGCGCTGCGCTTCACCGACGATCGCGTCGGCTCGCCGTATCGCGCGTTCGAGACGATCGTGTCGCTGCCGGCACGCTTCGCGATGGACGGTGCGGCGCACGATGTCGAGCAGCCGGCCCGCGCCGGCATCGCGAACGTCGGAGCAACGGAGTGATCGTGCAAGCGTGGATGATTCCGGTCGGCGCCGCGCTGGCGGGCGGCCTGGTGGTGGCGGCGATCGCCGCGATCGTGTGCCGCATCGCGCGCGCGCGGCTGGTCGCCGCAATGACGCACGAAGCGGACGCACTGCGCGATGCGCTCGGCGCAGCCGATGCGCGTGCCGATGAGGCCGTCGCCGCGCAGGCGGACGCGGCACAGGCGTGGGCGGACCGCGAGGCGGAGCTCGAGGCGATGCTGGCGCGCGAGGCGGCCGGCACCGGCGAGCAGCGCGACGCATTGAAGGCGCGCGCGGACGAGCGCGCGGCGCTGTCGCAGCACGCGACGAAACTCGCCGACGAAGCCGCGCGGCTGCGCGGCCTGGCCGGCACGTTCGAGCGCTGGCACGAGCAGATGATCTCGTTGACCACGCAGAACCAGGACATGCGCACGAAGAACCAGGAGCTGTCGGCGATCGTCGCGCACGTGTCGATCGTGTCGCTGAACGCGTCGATCGAGGCGGCACGCGCGGGCGCGGCCGGACGCGGCTTCTCGATCGTCGCGAGCGAGGTGCGCGGGCTGGCCGCGCGCTCGCAGCAACTGTCGAACAGCTATCGCGACAGCCTGAACCGCAACGATCTCGTGACGGCCGCGACGTTCCAGGACATTCAGGCCGGCGGCAAGATGATCACGGCCGCGCTCGCGACGCTCGAGTCGCTGGCCGCGCAATTGCACGCGCGGCTCGAAGGAGCGGCGGCGTGATCAGCGCGCAGGCCCGGGCCGGGTTCGAGCGGATCTTCTTCGATGCGGCGCGCACGCGGCTCGCGTCCGGCGGTGCGTGCGAGATCCGCCCGGCCGTGGTCGATACGCACGACGCGTCGCACGATCCGTCCCGCGCGAAGTCGCGTGCGACGCCGAAGGTCGCCGAGCACGTCGCCGTCCTGACGATCTCGGCGCTGCATTTCCGGTTGCTGCTCGCGCTGCGCTTTCGCGACGACGATCCGACGCGCCGCCATTTCACCGCGACGGCGCCCGGCGCGAGCACGCAGCGGCCGCTGCCCGACGCGTTCATGGAAGTCGCGAACCTGTGCTGCGGCGCGATCAACCAGGCGCTGACCGCGCCGTTCCCCGATCTCGGGATGTCGACGCCTTACCTGCTGAGCGGCGCGAGCAACGATTACCTGCCGGCGCTGAACCCCGATCACCTGGCCGCGTACGACGTGACGCTCGACGGCGACGTGCGGATCGGCGCGACGCTGTGCGTATGCGCGAATGCGCCGATCGATTTTCATGTGCCGGAAACGGCGAGCGTGGATACCGGCGGCGAGCTTGAACTGTTTTGACCGATTCCGAGGATTTCGCGAGATGACCGTAGACCAACCCGTCAGCAAGGTGCTCGTGCTCGACGACAGCCGCGTGCATGCCGCGACGATCAAGCGCTTCTGCGACGAGCACAACCTCGTCGGCCTGACCGTGCGGCGCAACCGGCTGCTCAAGGTGCTGCGCTCGAATATCGATCTGGGCGCGATCCTGCTCGCCGAGGACTACGGCGGCTCGCCGGCCGAGAGCGCGATCATCGCGACGCAGATCGACGCGCTGCGGCCCGAGCTGCCGATCATCCTGCGCCGCGCGGCGGATGCGTCGCGCGACGGGCTGCCCGATGCGCTCGCGCGGGTTGCGTGCGCGGCATACGTCGCCGACGACCTGACGCCGCTCAAGCGCGCGATCGACGAATACCTGTTCGGCCGCGACTACCCGAATGCGCTCGTGCGCGGCATCGCGGAGATCACCGAGGCGCGGCTCGACAGCCTGTTCGCGGGCATGACGATCGAGCACGACACGCCGTGCATCGTGCGCGACCAGATCATCTTCGGCGAGGTGTTCAGCCTGATCGCGCTGGAAAGCGCGTGGTGCCGCGGCTACATGCTGCTGCAGACGAGCGAGCAGCCGCTGCTCGACATGATCGGCGGCACGCGCGACGACGGCCGCGCCGCCGATTTCCGCGACGTGAACAGCGTGCTCGGCGAACTGACCAACCTGGTCTGGGGCGCGTTCAAGAACCGCTATCTCGGCGACGCGGAGGCACTCGCGCGCCATCCGGTGCAGGTGCCGCTCGTCGTCAATCACAAGCAGAAGTTCATTTCGTTCGGCGGCGATTGTCCGCAGCTCTGCTTCAAGTACCGGATGACCGATCCCGCGTCGGGCCGGTCGGTGCAACTCGACCAGCGTTTCGTGTTCAGCCTGAGCTGGTCGCCGGAGGATTTCCGCGAATCGGTGCAGGACGTCGGGCCGATGGTCGAGTCGGGCGAACTCGAACTGTTTTGAATATCGACTGTTGAAGTCGGCAACAACGAAAGGGGAAGACGGCATGGCAAAGATTCTGGTGGTCGACGATTCGGGCACGGTGCGCGACGAAGTCGCGGGTTTCCTGCGCAATCACGGGCTCGACGTCGCGACGGCGGTGGACGGCAAGGACGGGCTCGCGAAGCTCAAGGCGACGCCCGGCGTGCGCCTCGTGATCAGCGACGTGAACATGCCGAACATGGACGGCCTGACGATGGTCGAGAAGATCCGCGGCGAACTGGCGAACGCGTCGGTCAACATCGTGATGCTGACGACCGAAAGCAGCCCGGCGATGAAGGAGCGCGGCAAGGCCGCCGGCGTGAAGGGCTGGATCGTGAAGCCGTTCAAGGGCGACGCGGTGCTCGACGCGCTGAAGAAGCTCGCGGGATGACGGCGTGCGAAGGCGGTGCGTCGTGCGGGAGCGGCCGTCAGCGGGCCGCCGGCGCGGCGGACGCGAATTCGTCGACGACCGCTTCGATCACGGCCTGCACGCGCGCGGTCTTGTAGAGGTCGGCATGCGCGACGAGCCACACGTCGAAATGATTGCAGCGCCGCGCCATGAGCCGCACCAGTTCCGGCTCGGTGTCCGCGCGGAAGCACGGCAGCTCCGCCACGCCGAGGCCGGCGAGGGTCGCCTCGACCAGCATCATCGTCGACGAGGTCTGGAACATCACGCGGCCGCGTGACGTCGGTTCGCCGCACAGCGCTTCCCACATCGTCGGCACGACGGGCTGCTGGTACATCACCAGATCGTGCCCCTCGAACGCGCTGCCCGGCAGCGGTTCGCCGCGTTCGGCAAGATAGCCGCGCGACGCGTAGATGCCGGTTTCGAGATGCCCGAGCCGCCGGACGATCAGGTCGGGCGATTCCGGCCGCAACGTGCGGATCGCGAGATCCGCTTCGCGGCGGGTGAGGTTCGCGATTTCGGACGACGTCACGCACACGACGTCGATGCCGGCATGCTTGCGCCGCAAGCGTCCGATGGCCGGCACCACGAAGCGCTTGCCGAGCGAATCGGTGGTCGCGATGCGCACCGAGCCGGCCAGTTGCTCGTCGAACCCCATCACGCGCCGCTCGATCGTCAGCGACGCGCGCTCCATCGTTTCCGCCGGCTCGAGCAGCGCTTCGCCGGCCGGTGTCAACACATAGAGGGTCGGCGTGCGCAGGAACAGGCGCGCGGCCAGTTCGTCCTCGAGCGCCGCGACCCGGCGGCCGACGGTCGCCTGGTCGACGTTCAGCTGCGTGGCCGCGCCGCGCAGCGTGCCGGCGCGCGCCAGCGCGAGGAAGAAGCGGGCGTTGTCCCAGTTCAGGCGCATCGGCGGTTTCCTCGGGCAAGGGCAAAGGCAAAGGAAAGGGTAGTCGCGGCCGGTGATGCATTTCTGCATCACGAAGATGCGAAATTACCACTTTTCTGCATCGCATGCGGTTCCTAGACTCCTGGCATCGACCTGGAGTTCTCATGACCGATTGCTCATCCCCTGGCGCCGCTGCCCGCGCCCCCGCACCCACCGCCGCCCCGATGGCGGCAGCGGCGGCCGGCCGCCCGAGCGCGCGCGAACGCCGCTTCACGCTCGCGCTCGTCGCGCTCGGGATGTTCATGGCCGTGCTCGACACGACGATCGTCAACGTCGCGCTGCCGGCCATCCGCGCGAGCCTCGGCGCGACGGTCGCCGGGCTGGCGTGGATCGTCGACGCGTACACCCTCAGCTTCGCCGCGCTGATTCTCGCGGGTGGCGTGCTGTCCGACCGGTTCGGCGCGAAGCACGCGTATCTCGCCGGCCTCGCGATCTTCGTCCTGGCGTCGGCGGGATGCGGCTTCGCGCCGTCGGTGACCGTCCTCGTCGCCGCGCGCTTCGCGCAGGGCATGGGCGCGGCGCTGTTCCTGCCCGCGTCGCTGGCGATCGTGCGCAACACGTTCGACGTGCCGGCCGAGCGGGCGCGGGCGATCGCCGTCTGGGCGAGCATCGCGTCGGTGGCGGCGTCCGTCGGGCCGGTGCTGGGCGGCGTGCTGGTGGAGGATTTCGGCTGGCGCAGCGCGTTCCTCGTCAATGTGCCGACCGGCGCGCTGGCGCTGGCCGGGGCGGCCGTGCTGGTGCGCGCGTCGGCCCGGAGCGCCGCGCGACGCTTCGACTGGGCCGGCCAGTTCGCCAGTGCGGCGGCGCTCGGCGCGCTGTGCTTCGCCGCGATCGAAATGCCGACGCGCGGCCCCGGCGCGACGGACGTGCTGCTCGCGCTGCTGGTTGCCGTGCTCGCCGCCGCGGTGCTGATCGCCGTCGAGCGGCGCAGCGCCGCTCCGATGGTGCCGCTCGCGTGGTTCCGCAATCGCGTGTTCGTGGCGATGAACGTGATGGGCACGCTGGTCTATGTCGGCTATTTCGCGCTGCTGTTCATCCTGAGCCTGTACCTGCACGGCAGCATCGGGCTGAATGCGCGGCAGACGGGGCTGATGCTGTTGCCGCTCGCGCTGAGCCTGTCGTTCGGCAACGTGCTGTCGGGCAAGCTGCACGGGCGCGCCAGCGCGACGCAACTGATGGCCGGCGGGCTGTTGCTGTCGACGTGCGCCGTGCCGGCGCTCGCGGCCGCGCTGACGCTGCGCGCGCCGTGGCCCGTGGTGTGGGCGGCGATGGCGGCGTTCGGCACCGGCACGGCCTTGTCCGTGCCGCCGATGATCGCGACCGTGCTCGAACAGGTGCCGGCGGACGCGGCCGGTGTCGCATCGGGATTCCTCAACGCGGCGCGGCAGGCCGGGAGCCTGCTCGGTGTCGCGTTCGCCGGTGCCGCGACGATGCTGTTGCCGAACCTGGCGGCGGCGCTGCGCGCGGTCGCGGCGCTCGGCTTTGCCGCGTATGCGGTGGCGGCGCTGGTCGCGCTGATGGCCGGCGCGCGGATCGCGAAGCTGGCGCGGCGGCACGCGTGACGTGACGCGCGAGGCCTTCGCTCGGCCGTGCGGGCGCGCGCGAACCTGCTTCACCTGCCTGCCGGCCGGCCCCGCTGGACGGCGCGCGCATTGTGGAGGACGATTCGTGATGATGTCGATCGCGAATTCGGGCGCGTGCTGCCCGTCCCGTCCGTTCGCGCTCGATCGAACCTTGTCGAGCGGAGCACCATGGAACCCCGTCACGAGACACCCGAGCCGATCCTGTTGCGCGACGCGCGCGACGGCGTCGTCACGCTGCGGCTGAACCGGCCGCAACAGTTCAATGCGCTGTCCGAGGCGATGCTGGCCAGCCTGCAGGATGCATTCGATTCGCTGGCCGCCGATCCGCACGTGCGCTGCGTCGTGCTCGCCGCCGAAGGCAAGGCGTTCTGCGCGGGCCACGATCTGCGGCAGATGCGCGGCAAGCCCGAACTCGATTACTACCGTGCGCTGTTCGCGCAATGCAGCCGCGTGATGCTCGCGATGCGCGCCCTGCCGGTGCCGGTGATCGCGCGTGTGCACGGGATCGCGACGGCGGCCGGCTGTCAGCTCGTCGCCGCGTGCGATCTCGCGATCGCGGCCGACACCGCGCGCTTCGCGGTGTCGGGCATCAACGTCGGGCTGTTCTGTTCGACGCCGGCGGTCGCGTTGAGCCGCAACGTGGCGGCGAAGCGCGCGTTCGACATGCTCGTCACCGGGCGTTTCGTCGACGCGTCGACGGCCGCCGCGTGGGGGCTCGTCAACGAAGCGGTGCCCGAGGATGCGCTCGATGTGGCCATCGCGCGCAAGGTCGCGGAGATCGTCGCGAAGAGCCCGGCGGCGGTGCGCTACGGCAAGCAGATGTTCTACCGGCAGCGCGAACTGTCGCTGTGCGACGCCTACGCGCTGGCGGGCGACGTGATGGCGCGCAACATGATGGAAGAGGATGCCGGCGAGGGGATCGACGCGTTCCTGGAGAAGCGCAAGCCGACGTGGCGTTCGTAACGCGTCGCGCAGCGGCATGGCGGTAGCGTGTGCTTGCATGCGCCATGCCGCAAAAGCAAACCGTAAAAGCAAACGGGCCGCTCGACGCGACCCGCAGACGGACCCAGACGACCCGGATGCGCAACGGCACGCGAGCGTGCCGCCGCCGCCACGGCCGGCGTTATCGCCCGTAGCTGCCGGTGCGCAGCACCGGCTCGAGCGTCGACGCGCCCGGCGGCACGATCACGACCGGCACGCGGCGCGCGAGGGCGCACATCAGCTCGTAGCCGATCGTGCCGCTGGCTTCCGCGACGTCGTCGACCTTCACCCGATCGCCCCACAGCTCGACGCTCGAGCCGATGCCCGCATTCGGGCACGGCGTCAGGTCGACGGTCAGCATGTCCATCGACACGCGGCCGACGACGCGCGTCATCACGCCGTCCACCGCGATCGGCGTGCCGGTCGGCGCGTGGCGCGGATAGCCGTCCGCGTAACCGCACGCGACGACGCCGATCCGCATCGGCTGGTCGGCCGTGAAGCGGCGGCCGTAACCGACCGTTTCTGCCGGCGCGAGCGTCTGCACGCCGATGATCTTGCTGGTCAGCGTCATCGCGGCCCTCAGCGGCGTGTCGGCGATGTGCCGCGCCGCCCCCGTCGGCGATGCGCCGTACAGGATCGTGCCGGGCCGCACCCAGTCGCGGTGCGCGCGCGGATGCCACAGCACGGCCGCCGAATTCGACGCCGAGCGCTCGCCCGGAATCCCGGCTGTGGCCGCATCGAACTGCTCGAGCTGCCAGTCGACTTCGCCTTCGTCCGCGTTCGCGAAATGCATCATCAGCGTGATCTTGCCGATCGACGGCGCGGCCGCCGCGCGTTCCCATGCGGCGCGGAACGCGTGCGGCCGGTAGCCGAGCCGGTTCATCCCGGAATTCATCTTCAGCTGGATGTCGATCGGCTGCTGCGGCTTCGCGGCGATCAGCAGGTCGAGCTGTTCGTCGCAATGCACGGCGACCGTCAGCCGGTGGCGATCGGCCAGTTCGACGTCGGCCGGCTCGAAGATCCCTTCGAGCAGCAGCACCGGCTTGTCCCAGCCGAGCTCGCGCACGCGCACGGCTTCGTCGAGATCGAGCAGCGCGATGCCGTCGGCGGCCGCGAGCCCCGGATAGATCCGCTCGATTCCGTGACCGTAAGCGTTGGCCTTGATCACGGCCCACACGCGCGATTGCGCGGCGGTGGCGCGGATGAACGCGAGGTTGTGGCGGATGGCGCCGGGACGGATATGGGCGACGATGGGACGGGGCATGGGCAGGCTCGGGTCGAAAGTCGTTCGGTGCGCGCGGCGGCGCGGTGCGTGGGAAGCAGGCTGGCGCGGCAATGCACGCCGAGCCAGTGTTGAACGCTATCTTATGGGTGTTCGACCAGTTTTAATTAACGTATTTGTCGATGATTTGGTGGAATGTTTGGCGTGGAATCCATCCCGCCACGGCCTTCCGCAGCCTGCATTGCCGAGTCTCCCGTTTAGAAAACGGGCGCGCGAACAGCACGACGCAATGCTAAGCTCTGCGCGACCCTGTCATTGCTCAATGTAATCATAAAGGAGGAGACTTTGATGACGACGTCCCAGCTATGCCTGTTCATCGTGGCGCTGTTGCCGTTCCCGCTGACGTTCCTGGCCAAGGCCCGCAAGGGTTACGACAACCGTGCGCCGCGCGAGTACCTGGCGAAGCTCGAAGGCTGGCGCGCGCGGGCGCAAGCCGCACACCAGAATGCATGGGAAGCGCTCGCGCTGTTCACCGCGGCACTGGTGGTCGCCTGGCACAACGGCGCGAACGCGCACCACGTCGACCAGCTTGCGATGGCGTTCGTCGCGATCCGGGTCGTCTATATGCTGGTGTACCTGCTGAACTGGGCGTCGCTGCGCTCGCTGGTGTGGTTCGGCGGGATGGCTTGCGTCGTCGCGCTGTTCTTCGCGACGCCGTGACGTAGACGAGACCATGAACCGGCGCCGCCTGCGCCGGCTTCGCGCGCCGGCGCGCCGCGCGCCGCGCGCGTGACCGTCGTTGGATGCGGGCGCAACGATCCACGCCCGCCGCCACAGCGGCCGCCAGCACCGCACCGTCCCCGAGCTCCAACGCTGCCGCGCGTTTCCGCGCCCGATAGCCGCCGCTCCCATTCCCCCGCCTTTTTCCTCCGACCAATCCCGCCAGGCCGACTCGGGTTTGTCTCGATGCATTTCCCCATTGAGAATTTTTTTTGTTGTCGTAGTATCCGTGTTGACAACACTTGTTGCACTAAGGTCTAATTCAACATCGCATGTTGCGGTGCGGCTCGATGTCGTCGTTCCCCGGTCCACCGGCCGGTTACCTCGCTCAACCATGCGGAGAAAAGTCATGAGTCGCCGTTCCTTCCTGAAAGCCGTCGCGGTTGCTGCCGCGCTCGGCGCCAGCATCGCGCACGCGGACACCAAGACGCTCGTCGTCGGGACCGATACGTCGTTCATGCCGTTCGAGTTCAAGCAGGGCGACAAGTACGTCGGCTTCGATCTCGACCTGTGGGCGGAGATCGCGAAGGACCAGGGCTGGAAGTACACGATCCAGCCGATGGATTTCGCGGGCCTGATTCCCGCGCTGCAAACGCAGAACATCGACGTCGCGCTGTCGGGGATGACCATCAAGGAAGAACGCAGGAAGGCGATCGACTTCTCCGCGCCGTACTACGACAGCGGGCTCGCGGCGATGGTGCAGGTCGGCAATACGTCGATCAAGTCCATCGACGACCTGAACGGCAAGGTGATCGCCGCGAAAACGGGCACCGCGACGATCGACTGGATCAAGGCGCACCTGAAGCCGAAGGAGATCCGCCAGTTCCCGAACATCGACCAGGCGTACCTCGCGCTGGAGGCCGGCCGCGTCGATGCGGCGATGCACGACACGCCGAACGTGCTGTTCTTCGTGAACAACGAAGGCAAGGGCAAGGTGAAGGTCGCGGGGCAGCCGGTGAGCGGCGACAAGTACGGGATCGGCTTCCCGAAGGGCAGCCCGCTCGTGCCGAAGGTCAACGCGTCGCTCGTGAAGATCAAGGCCGACGGCCGCTACGCGCAGATCTACAAGAAGTGGTTCGGCGCCGAGCCGCCGAAGATGTGAGCGTGACGCCACGCCATGGCGCGGCCGGGTGGCCGCGCCGGTCTTGAATCGAACGGGGAGCGACACGTGAATTTCGATTGGTCGGCGATCTGGGCGGCGTTGCCGGACCTGATGGACGGGGTCCGGTTGACGGTGTTCATCGCGTTTTTCGGGCTGGTGGGCGGGTTCGTCGTCGGGATGGTCGCGGGCATGTTCCGCGCATACGGGCCGAAGGCGATGAACGTGCTCGCGCAGGTTTATATTGAATTGATCCGCGGCACGCCGATCGTCGTGCAGGTGATGTTCCTGTACTTCGCGTTGCCGCTGCTCGCGCATATCCGCATCGACGGCCTGACGGCCGCGATCATCGCGATCACGGTGAATTCGGGCGCGTATCTTGCGGAAGTGGTGCGCGGCGCGCTGCTGTCGATTCCGAAGGGGCTGACGGAAGCCGGGCTCGCGATGGGCCTGTCGATGCCGCGCGTGCTGCTGAAGGTGGTCGGGCCGCTCGCGTTCCGGCGGCTGATTCCGCCGCTCGGCAACCAGTGCATCGTGAGCCTGAAGGACACGTCGCTGTTCATCGTGATCGGCGTCGGCGAGCTGACGCGCAAGGGACAGGAAATCATTGCCGGCAATTTCCAGGCGGTTGAAATCTGGACCGCGGTGGCCGTCATCTACCTGATGCTGACCGGCGCAATGACGCTGACGCTGCGGCTCGTCGAAAAGAGGATGCGCATCTTATGAGCATGATCGAATTCCAGAACGTGTCGAAGAGCTTCGGCCATGTACCGGTGCTGAAGCATATCGACCTGAAGATCGATGCCGGCGAGGTGGTCGTCGTGATCGGTCCGTCGGGCTCGGGCAAGTCGACGATGTTGCGCTGTATCAACGCGCTCGAGAAAATCACCGGCGGCGAGCTGCTGGTCGACGGGCAAAGCGTGCGCGGCAACGCGACGACGATCCGCAACATCCGGCTCGAGGCGGGCATGGTGTTCCAGCAGTTCAACCTGTTCCCGCAAATGACCGCGCTCGAGAACGTGATGTTCGGGCCGACGCAGGTGCGCGGCGCATCGCGCGCCGACGCGCGCGACCAGGCGATGGCGCTGCTCGACAAGGTCGGCCTCGAATCGCGCGCGAATCATTATCCGTCGGAGCTGTCGGGCGGCCAGCAGCAGCGCGTCGCGATCGCGCGGGCGCTGGCGATCCGGCCGCGGCTGATGCTGTTCGACGAGCCGACGTCGGCGCTCGATCCGGAATTGCGTCACGAAGTGCTGAAAGTGATGCAGGATCTCGCGACCGAAGGGATGACGATGATCGTCGTCACGCACGAGATCGGCTTCGCGAAACGCGTCGGCACGCGGCTGCTGTTCATGGACCAGGGCGGCATCGCCGAGGACGGCCATCCGGTCGACCTGATCGACCGGCCGCCGACACCGCGCCTGAAGGAATTTTTGAAACACGTGTCCTGAACAAAACCGACCCCTCCGACATGCCGCTTTCCCTTTCTCCCGTCATCGCCGGCACGCCGTTCGACATCGGCGTGCGTCTCGGCGAGCTTGCCCGCCCGGTGTTCGATACGTACATGCAGCAGAGCAGCGCATGGCAGGCCGTGCGCCGCTGGCGCGGCCATCCGTTCGTTGCCGCGCTGCGGCAGGCCGCGCTGGCCGCGTACCCCGATCTCGTCGCGGAACTGGACGGGATCGCGGCCGGCGTCGGCTGGCCGGCCGAGGACATCTTCCTGTGGAATTGCCGCGGCGAACTGATCCACAACGCGCCGGACGGCTGCACGACGCTCGCCGCGCGCGGCGCCGACGGCACGCGCTGGATCGCGCACAACGAGGACGGCGATCCGTACCTGCGCGAGCGCTGCCTGCTGGTCGACGTGCAGCCGCAGGGGAAGCCCGGCTTCATCAGCTTCTATTACCCGGGCTCGCTGCCGGGGCATACGTTCGCCGCGAACCGTGCGGGCATTGCGCAGGCGATCAACAACCTGCGAATCCGCACGCCGGCGCCCGGCGTGCCGCGGATGATCCTCGCGCGGGCGGTGCTCGACGCGACGTCGCTCGATGCCGCGGCCGACGTGCTGCGCACCCATGCGCGCGCGAGCGGCTTTCACCACACGCTCGGCGCGACCGGCGACACGCGGCTGCTGAGCATCGAGGCGAGCGTCGCACGCTGTTCGGTCGTCGACGTCACGCATCTCGGCGGCCACGCGAATCATCTCGTGCATCCGGGGTGCGACGCGGAAGCGCAGATCGTCACGCAATCGTCCGGCGATCGCCAGCGGCGCGTCGATGCGCTGACGCCGAACCTCGACGCGATCGACGCAGCCGCGCTGCTGCGCGTGCTCGGCGATCGCGCGCCGGAAGGGCTGCCGATCTATCGCGACGATCCGGCCGACCCCGACGACGAAAACACGCTGGCGACCGCGGTGTTCGCCATCCGCGACACCGCGATCGACTTCACCCTTCACCAGCACGGCACGCAGCGCTTCGCGACGCGCATCGTGCCGTCCGCGCACGCGCCCCGCGCGTCCTGACCATGAGGCAACGCATGACGACCGTTTTCCATCGCGCTCCGCGCGCCACCTTGCCCGTCGCCGTCGCAGGCGACGGCATCGAGATCATCGATTCGACCGGCAAACGCTATATCGACGCATGCGGCGGCGCGGCCGTGTCGTGTCTCGGCCACAGCAACCAGCGCGTGATCGACGCGATCAAGCGGCAGGCGCAGCAACTGCCGTACGCGCATACGTCGTTCTTCACGACCGAAGTGGCCGAGGAACTGGCCGACCGGCTCGTCGATGCCGCGCCGGCCGGGCTCGAACACGTGTATTTCGTGTCGGGCGGCTCCGAGGCGATCGAAGCCGCGCTGAAGCTTGCGCGCCAGTATTTCGTCGAAAAGGGCGAACCGCAGCGCCGCCATTTCATCGCGCGCCGCCAGAGCTATCACGGCAACACGCTCGGCGCGCTCGCGATCGGCGGCAACGCCTGGCGGCGCGAGCCGTTCCTGCCGCTGCTGATCGAAGCGCACCATGTGAGCCCGTGCTACGCGTATCGCGACCAGGCGGCAGGAGAAACCGACGAAGCGTATGCGCAGCGCCTGGCCGACGAGCTCGAGCAGAAGATCGTCGAGCTCGGCGCGGAAAACGTCGCGGCGTTCGTGGCGGAAACGGTGGTCGGCGCGACGGCCGGCGCGGTGCCGCCGGTGCGCACCTATCTGAAGAAGATTCGTGCGGTGTGCGACAAGTACGGCGTGTTGCTGATCCTCGACGAAATCATGTCGGGGATGGGGCGCACCGGTTATCTGTTCGCGTGCGACGAAGACGGCGTTGCGCCCGATCTGCTGACGATCGCGAAGGGGCTCGGCGCGGGCTACCAGCCGATCGGCGCGACGCTGGTGAGTGACCGCATCTACCGCACGATCGTCGACGGCTCGGGCTTCTTCCAGCACGGCCATACGTATCTCGGTCATGCAACCGCCTGCGCGGCCGCACTCGAAGTGCAGCGCGTGATCGCCGAAGAGAAGCTGCTCGACAACGTGAAGGCGCGCGGCGAGCAGTTGCGTGCGTCGTTGCGCGCGCATTACGGTGCGCATCCGCATGTCGGCGACGTGCGCGGCCGCGGGCTGTTCGTCGGCGTCGAGCTGGTGCGCGATCGCGACAGCAAGGCGACGTTCGATCCCGCGCGGAAGCTGCATGCGGCAGTCAAGCGCGAGGCGATGCAGCGCGGCCTGATGGTGTATCCGATGGGCGGCACGATCGACGGCGTGCACGGCGATCACATCCTGGTCGCGCCGCCGTTCGTCTGCACTGCGCAGCAGATCGACACGATCGTCGAGCGGCTGTCCGGCGCGATCGACGCGGCACTCGCGTCGGCCGGTGCGTGAACCCCGACCTCACCGAATCCCCACCATGACAGACCGACTGCCTCCTTTCGACCCCGCCACGGCCACCGACGAGCAGAAGGCCGTGCTCGCCGACATCCTCAGCGGCCCGCGCGGCAACCTGAACGGGCCGTTCCTCGGCTGGATCGCGAGCCCCGAGCTCGCGCAGCACGCGCAGCGGCTCGGCGCGTTCTGCCGCTATCGCACGGGTTTGCCGCTGCGCCTGTCGGAGCTCGCGATTCTCGTGACCGCCGCGCGCTGGCGCTCGCAGGCCGAGTGGCACATCCACCATCCGATCGCGCTCGACGCGGGCGTGCCGGCCGCGACGGCCGATGCGATCCGGCGCGGTGTCGAGCCGGCGTTCGAATCGGACGACGATGCGCTGATCCATGCGTTCGCCACCGAGCTATACGACACGCGTCGCGTGAGCGATGCGACGTTCGCGCGCGCGCAGGCGCGGTTCGGCCACGAGACGGTCGTGAACCTCGTCGCGCTGCTCGGCTATTACGCGCTCGTCGCGATGACGCTCAACACGTTCGGTATGCGCGCGGACGGCCAAACGGATTTGCCGTTTCCCGAATAATTGCCGCATGCGCGTGCGGTGGCGGCATGCCGGCCGCGCGTTCCGATTGCTCAAAAAAGCCCTTGCACAAGGGCTTTCTGCGTTTCGGCGCGCATCGGTCCACCGCGCCGGCAAGCGGCTGCAGGCGTGGAATCGCGGCGTATTGAACCGTCTGACGATAGCGTGGCGCGATGTCATGCGGCCCCGGGCGAACTGGGGTCGTCATCAATGCAACCAAATGTATTCGTGCGGGATCGAGCGCGAACGCACGCGTATGATGGCTTGTTCACGTCGATAAGATCGGTGAGCAAGCATGACTAGTACTCGTAAAACCTTGATGATCGCCGGCGGCCTGCTGGTTGCCGCGGCCGGCACCGGCTACGTGATGCTCCTGCGTGCGGACCACCGCGCGATCGCGGAAGCCGGTATCGGCGATTCCGCCACCCCTGCGGCCGCCACCCCTGCGGCCGCCATCACGGCGGCAAACGACGGCCATACCGCGCAAGGCGCGATCGCGCCGCCCGCGGCGGTCGGCGTCCCGTCCGCGCATGTGGACGACGCCGTGCCGCAACAAGCGGCCGTGCCGCCGCCCGCCGCGGCGCCTGCACGCACGAGTGCGGCGCCCCCGTCCACCGCCGTTGCGCCGGTCATCGCCGCGCAAGCGCCACCGGCGAAGCCGGCTGCGCCGCCGCCGACCGTCCACGTCGTGACGGTCGAGCCGGAAGATTCGACCCCGCCGAAGCGCCAGCCCGCACCGCCGGTGCAAGCGCCGGCGCCAGCGCCCGTGCAAGCGGCGCAACCGGCGCGATCCGCACCGCCGGTCCAGGCGGCGCAGGCGAGTCGGCCGAGCCAGCAGGCGTATCAGCCGCCGCAACACGCGGCACGCAAGCGCGACGGGCTCGAGCGGCATGCTGCCGCGGCGCCCGCGATGAAATCCGAAACGCCCGAAACCGCTGAACTCGTGCGCGAATCGGCGAAGCTCGATCCGTCGTTGCCGCCGCCGCAGTATGTCGCGACGCCGAGTGCCGATCGGTCGCACGCGTCGGGCGGGGCGAATCCGGTGGCCGCCGCGATGACCGACCAGCTCGTCAGGCAGTCGAGCAGCTTCAAGGCGCCTGCACCGGCGAACACCGGTCCGGCCGTCGCCCAGTGAGCAGGTGGGCGCCGCGCTCGCGCGGCGCCGCTCGACGTTGGATGAAAAAGGACCCCGCACGCCGACCAGGGCATGCGGGGCCAAGAGAGACGAACCGGTGCGGTGCGTCGCGCGTTACGCGGCGATCGCTTCTTCGGCCTGCGGCGCGTCGGCCGTAGCCGGCGTCGTGTCTTGCCGGATCAGGTGATCGAACGCGCCGAGCGATGCCTTCGCGCCTTCGCCGACCGCGATCACGATCTGCTTGAACGGTACCGTCGTCACGTCGCCGGCCGCGAACACGCCCGGCACCGACGTTGCGCCACGCGCATCGACGACGATCTCGCCGTGCTTCGACAGTTCGATCGTGCCCTTCAGCCATTCGGTGTTCGGTACGAGGCCGATCTGCACGAACACGCCTTCGAGATCCACGCGCTTCGTTTCGCCTGAGCGCAGATCCTTGTAGACGAGCCCGTTCAGCTTGCTGCCGTCGCCGGTCAGCTCGGTCGTCTGTGCCTGCGTGACGATCGTCACGTTCGACAGGCTGCGCAGCTTGCGCTGCAGCACCTCATCCGCACGCAGCTGTGCGCCGTATTCGATCAGCGTGACGGCCTTCACGATGCCGGCCAGGTCGATCGCGGCCTCGACGCCCGAGTTGCCGCCGCCGACCACCGCGACGCGCTTGCCCTTGAACAGCGGGCCGTCGCAGTGCGGGCAGTACGCGACACCGCGGTTGCGGTATTCGCGCTCGCCCGGCACGTTGATTTCGCGCCAGCGCGCGCCGGTCGCGAGGATGATCGTCTTCGCCTTCAGCACCGCGCCGTTCGCGAGACGGATCTGGTGCACGTCGCCCGGAATCAGCGCGTCGGCGCGCTGCACGTCCATGATGTCGACGTCGTACTGCTTCACGTGCTGCTCGAGTGCGACCGCGAACTTCGGCCCTTCGGTTTCCTGCACCGACACGAAGTTCTCGATCGCCATCGTGTCGAGCACCTGGCCGCCGAAACGTTCGGCGACGACGCCCGTCGCGATCCCCTTGCGCGCCGAGTAGATGGCCGCTGCCGCGCCCGCCGGGCCGCCGCCGACGATCAGCGTGTCGAACACCGGCTTGTTCCCGAGCGACTTCGCGGCACGGGCGCTCGCGCCCGTATCGAGCTTCGCGAGAATTTCCTTCACGCTGCTGCGGCCCTGGCCGAACGATGCGCCGTTCAGGAACATCGTCGGCACGGCCATGATCTGGCGCGACTCGACTTCGTTCTGGAACAGCGCGCCGTCGATCGCGACGTGGCGGATGCGCGGGTTGATCAGCGACATCACGTTCAGCGCCTGCACGACTTCCGGGCAGTTCTGGCACGACAGCGAGAAATACGTTTCGAACGCGTAGTCGCCGTCGAGCGCGCGGATCTGTTCGATCACGTCGTCGTCGAGCTTGACCGGATGGCCGCCCGTCTGCAGCAGCGCGAGCACGAGCGACGTGAATTCATGGCCCATCGGAATGCCGGCGAAGCGGATGCCGGCCGGCTTGCCGGGTTCGCCGATCGAGAACGACGGCTTGCGCTCGGCGTCGTCGCGGCGTTCGGTCACGGTTACGCGCGACGTCAGCGACGCAATCTCGTTCAGCAGCGCAAGCAGTTCCTGCGATTTCGCGCTGTCGTCGAGCGACGCGACGAGTTCGATCGGGCGCGTGATCTTTTCGAGGTACGCTTTCAGTTGGTTCTTGAGATTGGCGTCGAGCATGGCGTTTCGGATTCCGTATTGATTGGGCTGCTCGGGCACGTCGTGCCGGAGGAGGGCGCGGGCCGCGCGAGGCGGCGGCCCGGCTGGGTGCGGGTCGCGCGCCTCGGGCGAGGCGCGCCGGGCGACCCTTAGATCTTGCCGATCAGGTCGAGCGACGGGGTCAGCGTTTCCGCACCCGGCGTCCACTTGGCCGGACACACTTCACCCGGATGTGCCGCGATGTATTGCGCAGCCTGCACCTTGCGCAGCAGTTCGCCGGCGTCGCGGCCGATGCCGTTGTCGTGGATTTCGCACAGCTTGATCTCGCCTTCCGGGTTGATCACGAACGTGCCGCGCAGCGCCATCCCTTCTTCCTCGATCAGCACGTCGAAGTTGCGCGACAGCGTGAGCGTCGGATCGCCGATCATCGGGTACTTGATCTTGCCGATCGTGTCCGACGTGTCGTGCCATGCCTTGTGCGTGAAGTGCGTATCGGTCGACACGCCGTAGATTTCGACACCCAGCTTCTGGAATTCCGCGTAGCGGTCGGCGAGGTCGCCCAGTTCGGTCGGGCAGACGAACGTGAAGTCGGCCGGGTAGAACACGACGACGGACCACTTGCCCTTGAAGTTCTCTTCGGACACGGGCACGAAATCGCCGTTGTGGTATGCGGTTGCCTTGAACGGTTTGATTTGGGTGTTGATGATCGGCATCTTGCGAGTTCCTTTGCTTGGGGTGTTGATGAAGTGTTCCCAGTATCCGGGTTCACCCGGGGTTTGTGAAATTGCTTGTTTCAATGCGCGGCATCGGGAATTTCTATCTGCGTCCGGCCCCGTTACCTTCGACCGCGTCGTTGATCCGCTCGCGACCGGGCCGGGCGACTCTCGGGCGGATGGCACCGCGGCCCAGGGTCGACTTCATGCATCGCGTGATTCGATTGACGTGCGTGCTCGCAAGCGCGCGCTCGCGATGCTGGCGCGGCAGGATGCGGGCGTTGCGGTGCATGAGCGGCACGGGAATTCCGGCCGCCGCGCGTGCGTTGCGCGAGCCGCCGTTCGCATGGATCGGCAGCACGCACGACGGGCGCGCACGACGCTCGGCCATGCGGCCGCGCGCGAATCGGAGAAGGTGGTGCGAGGTGCCGCGGCGGCGGAATGGGTGGAGCGCCGCCATGGCTGGCGGCCCCCGTTCGTACTAGCGCTGATAGGGTGCCCGGACGCCGGGTTCGGTGACCGGAAAATCCTTCGTGTTGCGCGACACGAGCAGCAGGCCGTTCACTTGCGCGGAGGCCCAGACGATCGCGTCGGGCAACCGAATGCGGCGTTCCTTGCGAATCGTTACAGCGCGATTGGCGACCATGCTGTCGAGCGGAATGATGTCGAACGACGACAGCCACGCGCGGATTGCCGCGTCGTCGCCGGCCGTTGCGCCGACCAGGACTTCCATCCAGGTCACCATGCTGATCGCGCGATACTCGTAGCGGGCAAGCTCCGCGCGCGCGGCCTCCACGCCGCCGAGATAGTCGATCAGGATGTTGGTGTCGAAGAGGGCATTTACCATTCCGCGCGCAGCGCCTCCTGATAGGCGAGCCCGTCGAGCGCGCGCGCCTTCCAGAGCCCGAACACGGGATCGGCAGGCGGCGGCCGGTGCAGTGCGAGACGAACATCGGCCGGAATCGGGCGGCCCGAATGCCCGGCGACGCGGTGGGGGTCGATAAGTGCTTTTACCATTCTGAGCGCAGTGCCTCCTGATAGGTGAGCCCGTCGACCGCGCGATCCTTCCACAGGCCGAACACGTTGTCGGCATGCGATCGCTTGTGCTGCGCGATATACGCGTCGATCGCATCGCGAATGATCGCGGCGCGAGGGCGTTGCTCAGTCTCGACGATGGCGGCCAGTTCGTCGAGCTGGCCGTTCGACAGGTCAATCAGGATACGGCTCATCGCAACCTCCGATATATGATATGCATATCATATATATTCATGCGGGCGCCCGCAAGGCACCGGCATGGCCGTCAGGCTGGACGGCCCGCGGGCCGCTGCCGCCCGCGGCTCACGCAGCCATCCGTCTCAGCCATTCCGCGAGCCGTCTCGCGCCGTCCGGCGTGTCGGCGTCCTCGCGCGTGCACAGGTAGTAATCGCGCCCGTCGTCGAGCGCGTGGTCGAACAGCTTCACGAGCTCGCCGCGTGCCAGTTCGCGCTCGACCAGCGGCGCGCGCAGCAAGGCCGCGCCGAGATCCGCGCGCGCCGCGCTCAGCGTCAGTTGCCCGTCCTCGAACATCGGCCCGACCGCATGCGACACGTGCCGCACGCCGGCGCCCTGCAGCCAGTTGACCCACGTGCTGCGATCCTCGTCGTGCACGAGCGGCGCCTGCGCGAGATCGGCCGGCGTGCGGAAGGGGCCGTGACGCTTCAGGAACGACGGGCTGCACATCGGCACCATCGCGCCCGGCAGCAGCCGCTCGCAGCGATAGCCGGGCCAGTCGCCGGTGCCGAAGCGGATCGACAGGTCCGATGCGTCGCTTCGGTAGTTGCGGTGATGCGCGTACAGCACGGTGACGTCGACGTCGGTGTTGTCGGCGAGGAACGCGTGCAGCCGCGGAATGAACCAGCCGATGCCGAGCAGCGGAATCAGGCTGATCGTGATCTGCCGCAGCGACGACCGGTCGCGCACGAAGCGCGTCGCGCTGCGCAGCACCGAGAACGCCGCGCTGATCGAGCGGTAGTAGTCGCGCCCCTCGTCGGTGAGCGCGAGCAGCCGGCCTTCGCGCACGGTCAGCGGCGTCTGGATGAACGCTTCGAGCAGCTGCAGCTGATGGCTGACCGCGGATGGCGTGATGTCGAGCTCGTGCGCGGCCGCGGTGACCGACCCGAGACGCGCGAATGCCTCGAACGCGCGAACGGCGCGCAGCGGCGGATCGTGCGGCAATTGTTCGATATTTTTCATGTATCGAATTTTATCGAAAAATCAGGGTAAGCGACAACATGAAAATATCCTGTATTTACAGATAATTACGTTATTGTGCCGGGAATGGTATAAGCATCAAACAATTGAGTATTTGGGGTGTGAGTGTCGAATCTTTAATATTTTTCATGTTTGGCTCCGAATCCCACGATCCCTGCACATGAAAATCGCTTTCCTTCCCGCCCGTCTCGCATTCTCCGCGGCCGCGCTGATCGCCGCCGTTCCCGCCCTTGCACAGTCCGCGCCGCAGACGATCCTGATCGGTCTCGCCGCGCCGCTTACCGGCCCGTCCGCGCGGATCGGCAAGGATCTGCAGAACGGCGCGCAGCTCGCGATCGACGACGCGAACGCGAAGCATCCGAGCATCGGCGGCAAGCCGGTCGTCTACAAGCTCGTCGCGGCCGACGATCAATCCGATCCGCGCACGGCCGTCGCGGTCGCGCAGCAACTCGTCGACCAGCACGTGATCGGCGTCGTCGGTCACTGGAACACCGGCTGCAGCGTGCCGGCGTCGCGCGTCTACCGCGATGCGGGCATTCCGCAGATCGCGCCGGCCTCCACCGGCCACCAATACACGCAGCAGGGCTACGCAACGGCGTTCCGCATCATGGGTCACGACGATGCGGGCGGCACCTTCACCGGCGCCTATGCGGTGAAAACGCTGAAGGCGAAGCGCATCGCGGTGATCGACGATCGCACGTCGTTCGGCGCGGGGCTGGCCGACCAGTTCATCAAGGGCGTGCAGGCGAATGGCGGCGCGATCGTCGATCGCCAGTACGTGAACGACAAGACGACCGACTTCAGCGGCGTGCTGACCGCGATCAAGGGCAAGCGCGCGGATCTCGTGTTCTTCGGCGGGCTCGACGCGCAGGCCGCGCCGATCGCGCGCCGGATGCGCCAGCTCGGCGTGAATGCGCCGCTGCTCGGCGCGGGCGGTTTCGTGAGCCAGACCTTCCTGTCGCTCGCGGGCAAGGACGGCGACGGCGTCACCGCGCTCGAGCCGGGCCTGCCGCTCGACCGGATGCCGGGCGGCAAGGCGTTCGACACGCAATACCGCGCACGCTTTCACGCGCCGATCGAGCTGCACGCGCCGTTCGCGTACGACGCGGCCGCCACGCTGATCGCGGCCGCGCAGAAGGCCGGCACGACGCAGCCGGCGAAGCTGGTCGCGGCCGTGCGCGCGATCGACCGGTCCGGCGTGACCGGCCGGATCGCGTTCGATCAGGAAGGCAACCTGAAGGACCCGGCATTCACGATCTACCAGGTGCGCGGCGGCAAGTGGACCGTCGTCGACGTGCTCGGCGGCGCGCGCCCCGCAACGAAATGACGACGGAGACGAACCCCATGACCGATACGACTCATGCCGCCGCGGCGGCACCCGAGGACACGCGCCTCGGCATCCTCGCGCGGCGCCGCATCGAAGCGGAAATCATCAAGCCGATCTACGAGATCATGAAGCGCGAATTCGGTACCGAGCGCGCGCAGGCCGTGATCGCGGAAGCCGTGCGCGGCGCGGCCGTCGACGCGGGCCGCACGTTCGCCGCGCAGGAGCCCGGCGGCACCAGCGTGCAATCGTTCATCGCGCTGCAGGTGCTGTGGGAGAAGGACGATGCGCTCGACGTCGAGGTGCGGCGTGCGGACGACGCCCACTACGACTACGACGTGCATCGTTGCAGCTATGCGGAGATGTATCACGCGATGGGGCTCGGCGAGATCGGGCACCTGCTGAGCTGCGCGCGCGACAGCTATTTCATCCAGGGCTATGCGCCGGACATCGCGCTCACGCGCACCAGCACGATCATGCAGGGCGGCAAGCGCTGCGATTTCCGCTATGCGCTGCAGACGACGCCGCGCGACAACGCACCGGAGGCCGGCAATGCGTGACGACCTTGCGCGCGCACCGCGCGTCGATGGTGCGCGCCTGTGGGCGTCGCTCGAGCGGATGGCGCAGATCGGCGCGACGCCGAAGGGTGGCGTCTGCCGTCTCGCGCTGACCGACCTCGATCGCGAGTCGCGCGACCTGTTCGTGCGGTGGGCGCGCGACGCCGGCTGCACGGTGCGGGTGGATCGAATGGGCAACGTGTTCGCGCGCCGCGCGGGCCGCAACCCCGCCGCCGCGCCGGTGCTGACGGGCTCGCACGCCGATTCGCAGCCGACGGGCGGCCGCTACGACGGCATCTACGGCGTGCTCGGCGGGCTCGAAGTCGTGCGCGCGCTGAACGATGCGGGCATCGAGACCGAGCGCCCGATCGACGTCGTGATCTGGACCAACGAGGAAGGCTCGCGCTTCGCGCCGGCGATGATCTCGGCCGGCGTGTTCTCCGGCGTCTATCCGCTCGAATACGGACTGTCGCGCACCGACGGCGCGGGCAAGACGATCGGCGAGGAACTTGCGCGGATCGGCTACGCCGGCACCGAGCCCGTTGGCGGCTACCCGGTGCATGCGGCCTACGAACTGCATATCGAGCAGGGCGCGATTCTCGAACGCGCGGGCAGGACGATCGGTGTCGTGACGGCCGGGCAGGGGCAGCGCTGGTACGAGGTGACGTTGACGGGCGTCGACGCGCATGCGGGCACGACGCCGATGGAGTTCCGGCGCGACACGCTGGTGGGCGCCGCGCGGATGATCGAATTCGTCGATGCGCTCGGCCGCCGCCATGCGCCGCACGCGCGCGCGACGGTCGGGATGATCGAGGCGCGGCCGAATTCGCGCAACACGGTGCCGGGCAGCTGTTTCTTCACGGTCGAATTCCGCCATCCCGCCGATGCGGTGCTTGACGAACTCGATGCGGCGCTGCGTGCGGAACTGGCGCGCGTGGCGGCCGATGCCGGCCTCGGCGCACGGATCGAGCAGATCTTCACGTATCCGCCGGTGCCGTTCGCGCCGCGCTGCATCGACGCGGTGCGCGATGCCGCGCAGGCGCTCGGGCTGTCGCACATGGACATCGTGTCCGGGGCGGGCCACGACGCGTGCTATGTCGCGCGCGTCGCGCCGACCGGCATGATCTTCGTGCCGTGCGTCGACGGGCTGAGCCACAACGAGGCCGAGGCGATCACGCCGGAATGGTCGGCGGCGGGCGCCGACGTGCTGCTGCGCGCGGTGCTGCAAAGCGCGCAGGAACCTGGCGCCTGACGAACGCGTGTCGCGGGGCCCTAGTTGCCGCCCTTGCGCCGCGCCATGTACGCGAGGTAAGCGACGATCTGGTCGAGTTCCCGGTCGCTCAGCTGATCGGGCGGGAACGCCGGCATCACGCGGCCCGGCCAGTCACGTACCGACGCCGGATTGCGGATGTAGCGGCGCAGCGCGGCAGGCTGGAAGTAGTCGACCGGATTCATCGGCGTGTTCAGGTCGGGGCCGGCCTGGCTGCTGCCCGCGCCGTCGATGCGGTGACACGCGAGGCATTGCGTGACGAACAGCCGCTGGCCCGCGCGGGCCGGATCGTTCGCCGGCCGCGCCGGATCGACGGCGAGCGACGGCCAGCGCGCGAGCGGCGACGACTCGATCGTGATGCGCACGATCTGGTACGGCCACTGCTCGCCGCGCACCGACGACGCGTCCGGCCCGAGCCACACGAGATAGAACGGCCCCGCGCCGACCTGTTTGCCCGGCAGCTTCGGCCACGGGTGGGCCGGGTCCTCGATCGCGAGCCACGCAACGGCGCCGGCCGGCGCGCGGCGGCGCGCGAGCGCCAGCGGCAGTTGCGCGGCGAAACCGTCGGCCGCGCGCGTTTCGAGCACGCCGTCCGCCGGCAGCGGCGTGTCGCCGAGCAGCGCGGCGAACGGCACCGCGCGGAACGTCATCGGCCGGCCGTACGCGATGTCGCGCGGCACGTGGATGTCGGTTGCGTCGGGCCGCGCGAGCAGCGCGTCGCGCGTGAGCACGCGCGGCGTGCCGTCGGTGTCGAGTTCGAGCGAGCCCTGCGCGCACGCACGCGTCGCGATCAGGCACACCGTCACCAGCAACAGCGAAAACCACTGGCGCTTCAGCATTCGTTCTCCATGGAAGGGCATGCCGGCGGCGGTCGAGGAGGCGAGCGCCGAGGCCGATGGAAGGAATCGGGCGACAGTCTATCCGGTACGCGCCGCGCTGGCGACTTCGGTGCGGAAGCCGGGTAGCGGCGGATAGCGGCGGATAGCGGGGAGCGGCGGGGAGCCGGCGGCCTGACGCAGCGGGACCGGCGAACCGGCCGCCGGATGCGTGTGCGGGCATCGCGCCGCGCGACCGGGGGTGGCGGCGCAGCGGTGCTAGCGCATGGATCGGCCGTGCCGAGCCGGATCGACGCGCCAGGTCGCCGTCAATGCGTCGGACACTGCGCGTCGTCCTTCGGCAAAGGCGTGTCGCGGGCCGGGTCGAAATCGGCTTCGCGCGTTCCGGACGGCGTCAGCGATACGAAATGCATCGTCCCGCCGCGTGCCGGGAATCCGGCGATACCGGTCGAGCCCCACGGAATCGGCGAGCGCTGGACGCCGCTCACCGACATGCCCGTCGGTGACAGCGAGAGTGTCAGAAGCCGTCCGTCGCGGGTCGGCACATACGCATGCGTGCCGTCGACGCCGATCCCGGACTCGCGCACCGACGCCGGCAGGCAGTCGAGCGTCGCGGCGCGACGGCCGGCCGGATCGATCAGCATCGCGATGCCGCGATTGTCCGCCGTCGTCGTGACGACGATGAAGCGGTCGATCGCCGGCACGTAAGCCGACGAGTACACGTAATACTGGATCGCGTCGTTCAGCGGCCCGAGCCGCTCCAGCTTCGCGGTGACCGGATCGAACATCGCGTATTCGAGCGTCGCGTCGGTGCTGCCCTCGATGTATTTCTGCCAGACCAGCAGCGCACGGTGCGGCGAGCCGGCAATCACGGGCCACCACTCGCGACGGTGCGACGCGACGGGCACATGGTTCAGCACGCGGCCTTCGGCGTTGTAGGTTTTCACATAGACGCCGTTGCCGGTGCCGAGGTTGTCGACGCCGCCGCCGTCGATCCAGTCCGCGGAATAGAACACGACGAAGCGCTCGCCGACCGCGGCCACGTGCCCCGAGTGGCCGCCCGCTTCGACGTCGTTCGGGTAGGGCTTGACCGGCTTCAGGTTGCGTCGATACACGCCGTATCGCTGGCTGACTTCCTGCGGCGTGTTCCAGCCGTCCTCGAACGTGACGAAGATGTCGCCGCGCCCGTTCTGCGCGATCGAGACGGGTTCCTGCGCCTCGGGCCGGGTGATGAACGTGCGGACGTGCGTCAGTCCGGGTTGGCCGGACTGCCATTCGCCCACGTACACGTCATGCGGCCAGCTGCCGTTGCGCATCGCGCCGCGTGGCGGGATGCCCGAGCTGCTGAAGAACACCCAGCGCCGGCCGGCGCCGGCTTCGGCTACGCCGATGCCGTGCATGAAGCGGCGCGGATCGCCGGCGTCCTTCTGCCTGGCGGGTGGCTCGGCGGGCGCGTCGATCGTGACCGTGTGCACGACCGGCGTGCCGGAGGGCGCGGCGTCGCAGCCGGCGCCGCAGCACACCCAGAAGATCGCGGCCGCGGCCAGCTGCGCGGCGACGCGCGGGGCCGCGCGCTGCCGTGCCGGGCGCGGCAACCCGAACGACGGTGCCATCATTCGACCGTGACCGATTTCGCGAGATTGCGCGGCTTGTCGACGTCGGCGCCGCGCGCGCAGCCCACGTGATACGCGAGCAGCTGCAACGCGATCACGTTGACGATCGGCGACAGCGCATCGCCCGATTCGCGCACGCGGATCAGGTGCGTGTCGCGGTCGGCATCGATCTCGAGCTGATGGCCCGCGAGCACGTAAAGCCGCCCGCCGCGCGCGCGCACCTCGGCCATGTTGGACTTCAGCTTCTGGAACAGGCGGTCGTCCGGCGCGATCGTGACGACCGGCATCGCGCTCGTCACGAGTGCGAGCGGCCCATGCTTCAGTTCGCCGGCCGGATAGCCTTCCGCGTGGATGTACGACACTTCCTTGAGCTTCAGCGCGCCTTCCAGCGCAATCGGATAGTGAATGCCGCGCCCGAGGAACAGCGCGTTCTCGGTGCGCGCGAACTTCGTGGCCCAGCCCATGATCTGTGTTTCCAGCGCGAGTGCGTGGCCGATGCGCTCCGGCAGTTCGTGCAGCTTCTTCAGGTGCATCGCGACCTGTGCCGCATCGAGCCGGCCGCGCTGCTGCGCGAGCGTCAGCGTCAGCAGGAACAGCGCGACGAGCTGCGTCGTGAATGCCTTGGTCGACGCGACGCCGAGTTCGATGCCGGCGCGCGTCAGGAAGCAGAGCGGCGCGGCGCGCGCGATCGAGCTGGTCGCCACGTTGCAGACTGCCATCGACAGGTCCTGGCCCATCCCGCGCGCGCGTTCGATCGCGCCGATCGTATCGGCGGTCTCGCCGGACTGCGAAATGCCGACCACCAGCGTGCGCGGATCGGGCACGGTATCGCGGTAGCGGTATTCGCTCGCGATCTCGACCTGCGCGGGGATGCCCGCGATGCCCTCGAGCCAGTACTTCGCGGTCAGGCCCGCGTAATAGCTGGTGCCGCAGCCGAGCAGCAGCACGCTTTTCGTCTTCGACAGCAACGCACGCGTGCTTTCGCTGCCGCCGAACAGCGCCGGCGAGATCGTGTCGATGCCGTCGATCGTGCTGGCGATCGCCTTCGGCTGCTCGAAGATCTCCTTCTGCATGAAATGCTGGTAGGGCCCGAGCGCGGCGTCGTCGTCGCGCGCCTTGATCTCGCATAGCGGACGCCTCGCCTCGCATCCGACCGAGTCGACCACGTCGATGCGTTCCGGCGTGATCAGTGCCACGTCGCCGTCTTCCAGGTAGACGAAGCGGTTGGTCAGGTCGCCGAGCGCCGCGCAGTCGGACGCGAGATAGTTCTGGTCCGCGCCGATGCCGATCACCAGCGGCGAGCCGGCGCGCGCGGCGACCAGCCGCTGCGGTTCGCGCGCGCTCAGCACGGCGATCGCATACGCGCCATGCAGCCGCTTGACCGCTCGGACGACCGCATCGAACAGGTCGTCGCGATACACGCTGTGGATCAGGTGCGCGATCACCTCGGTGTCGGTTTCGCCGCGAAACGTGTAGCCGTGCTGCCGCAGTTCGGCGCGCAACGCATCGTGGTTCTCGATGATCCCGTTGTGCACGACCGCGATCGTGTCGCCGGACATGATCGGGTGCGCGTTCATTTCGGACGGCGCGCCGTGCGTCGCCCAGCGCGTGTGCGCGATGCATGTCTGTCCTTCGAGACCGAGCGTCAGCACGCGATCCTGCAGGTCCGCCACGCGCCGCAGCGTGCGTTCGCTGCGCAGGCTGCCGTCACGCAGCACGGCGATGCCGCACGAATCGTAGCCGCGATACTCGAGCCGGCTCAACGCATTGACCAGTTGCGGCACCTGATTCTTCAGGCCGCTTGCTCCGACGATTCCGCACATGATTCACCTCGTCTACAGGATGTTGCCGGCTGGCGCGCGACGCGCGGCAGCACGATTCAAGAAGCGGGGTTGCGTCGCGCGGCGTGCGTGCCGCGCGATGCAGCGAGTTTTCGGCGGGCTACTCGCGGGGTTGCGGCCCTGCGTGCGCGACCCACTCGATGCCCGAGATCGAGCCGTTCGCGTCGTGCGACGCGACGAGAATGCGCGTCGTGCGCCGTGCGCCGCGCCGTCGTGCGCCCGCGAGCGCGGTGGGCGGCACCGAGCGCACCTTCACGCTGGCCGAGCGCCGCAGCATCTTCGATACGCGCAACCGGTACGCGAGCGGATGCACGACGCGCCCGGCGATCAGCCACATGACGATCGTGCCGGCGATCAGCGCGATGCTCGTCACATAGAACACGATCTGCTCGATCGGCATTTCGGCCTGGTTGAACGGCAGCAGGTAGCGGTACGTGTAGATGCAGATCGATGCCCAGACACCCCCGACCAGCGCGGGCCGCACGAGGCGGAACCACGCGACGAGCACGGGTCCGACCAGGTTGCCGCGTTCGGCGATGATGTCGCGCGGTGCGCGCAGGGAAAGGTCAATAATCGGCGCGTTCTTCATGTTGAATGCCTCGGTCGGGACTGACCCAAGCGGCGCGCTTGCCGCGGCCCCGCAGTACGACGGCGGGCAGGGCGACGACGGTGGTGATCATGCTGATCAACCAGAAGGCGACGGGGTACCAGATGGTGTCAAGGAAGTACATCAGGAGTTTTTCATCGTAACGACGGTCGATCATGCTGCCGATGATCAGTTGCAGGATGCAGGTGGCGACCAGCAGCATCCCGTGCCAGTGCGGCACCACGGACACATGCCAGTTCGCCGGAAGCGGGTAGACGACGTCGATCAGCGCGAGCAGCAGGATGAACGTCATCGAATACGCCCACGCGATGCCGATCAGGTACTCGGCGAACAGCGGCCACATCATCATCTGCGTCGGCCGCATCAGCGTGCCCGCATACTTGATCAGCACCTGGATGCCGCCCTTCGACCAGCGCAGCCGCTGCCGGTAGAGCCCCTTCACCGTCTCGGGCATCAGGATCCAGCTGAGCGCGTGCGGCTCGTACACGACGCGCCAGTCGCGGCATTGCAGCTTCCAGCTGATGTCGATGTCCTCCGTCAGCATGTCCGAGCTCCAGTAGCCGACGTCGGCGAGCGCGGTCTTGCGGAACATCGTGATCACGCCCGACACCGTGAAGATGCGGCCGTACACCTGCTGCGTGCGCTTGATGAGCCCGACGATCGACGAGAATTCGCCGACCTGCATGCGGCCGAGCAGCGACGTGCGCGTGCGGATGCGCGGGTTGCCGGTGACCGCGCCGACACCCGGATCGGTCAGGAAATGCTCGAGCATCCAGCCGATCGCGTCGTGCGCGAGCAGCGCGTCGCCGTCGATGCAGAGCAGATATTCCGCATTCGATACCGCTGCCGCGGTGGTCAGCCCGACCGCCTTGCCTTCGTTGCGCGCGTGATGGATCACGAGCAGCCGCGGGATCTCGACCGCCAGCTCGTTGAGGATCTCGCCGGTGCGGTCCTTGCTGCCGTCGTTGACCGCGATGATGTCGTAGTTCGGGTAGTCCATCGCGTTCAGGTGACGGATCACGCTGCGCGCGTTCGCCGCCTCGTTGAAGCACGGCACCACGATCGAGATCTTCGGGATCCCGCTCGCCGCGATCGTGCGCGTCGACAGCTCGCGGCCTTCCTCGAGCAGGAAGTAATGGACGACGCCGCCGATCATCCACAGGTACGACATGAAGAACGGATAGTAGAAGACGAAGTCCTGCAGGCGCTGGATGATGCTGTGGGTGGTCATGGCGTCTTGGTCCCCTGCGTGTGCTGCTGCATCAGCGCGTTGATCGAGGTCGGGTCGAGGCGGGACTTCAGCGACATCACGTCGCGCATCGCGTCGAGTTCCGGCTGGCCGTTCAGGAAGTTGTCCGGGTAGTAGCCGAAATTCACCGCGCCTTCGCTGCGCAGCCGCCGCATCTGCGCGAGCAGCGTGCTGGCCGGCACCGCCTTCTGCCCGTGCCAGTCGTACGACTGCAGCTCGAACACGGTGCGCTGCAGCCCGCGCTGCTTCGCGCGCACCGCCTTCACCAGCTGGTCCAGCCAGCCATCGGGATCCTTTGCCTGCTCCATGTACGGCATCGCCATCAGCGCGACGTAGTCGTAGGTGGCGAGGAAGTCGTCGTAGTTCTGCGCGTACCAGGCCTCCGATTCGGGCTTGAGCACCGGCAACGCGAAGATGTTGCGCGCGGTCAGCACGTCGCCCATGTTCTGGTGGGCCAGCACGATCTGCTCCAGCTGCTTGGTCAGGTCGATCAGGTAGCGCGACTTCTGGCGCGTCCAGCGCTTCATCAGCTCGGGGCTCTCGCGGATCTTGCCGACGTCGCCCGGCAGTCCCCACTGCGAATACATGCGCAGCGCATGCCGGCCCGCATCCTCGTAGTCGTCGAGCACCGCGTCGTCGCTGAACAGGATCCCGCTGAACGACGCGTGCTTGCTGAGATCCTCGTAGATCTGCTGGATCATCAGCCGCGCCTCCGGATCGAACGGGCTCAGGCGGAACACGCGCGTGCCGTTCTCGCGGGGCGGCGCGCCGCCGGACGCGCTCACGGCCTCGAGCCCGCGCAGCTTGTCGGCCGGCGGCCGGAACGCGAGCACCGGCATCCACGCGTACACCTGCACGTTGGCGCGCGTGTTGAGCTGCCACGCGGCGCGCGAGAACAGGTCGGAGCGCATCGGCAGGTGCCGGTTCGGGAAATACACCGCTTCGGCCACGCCCGTGCCCTTCGGGTCCGCATACGCCTGCAGGTACACCGATTTCGGCTGCATCCGGTAGATCCGCTCGATCAGCTTGCCGAGATTCGCTTCCTGCCGCGCGGGATCGGGATCGTAGACCTGGTCGAGGTCGACCTGCACGGTGCGCTCGGGCACGTCGACGTCGCCGCGGTTGGTCGCCGGCTCGCGCATCGAGCGCTCGAACCCGCCGATGTCGACGTCGTACATCATCAGGATCCGCCGCAGCCGGTCCAGCGGCACGTCCGGCGTATTCGGGCCGGCATCGAGGCTGAACTGGATATCCATCCCGAGCGACGTCGAAATCTGGCGCACGGGCTGGTTTTCCGCGCCGTATGGCCACACCATCGAGCGTGCGACGATGCCCGTGCGTTCGCGGATCTGCTGCACGCACGTCTGCAGGTCGTCGTGCACGCGTGCGTGGAATTCGGCGTCGGTTTCATAACGCTTCTGGTCTTGCAGGTAGAGATGCGACGTGGTCGCCGGCAATTCGTTGCCTTGCGGATTCGCGACCGCGCCGTGATGGAGGTTGTGGGTGTGGCAGCCGAGCTCGACGAACGGCGACTGGCCGAGCTGCTTCACCTCGTCCCACGACAGGAAATAGTCGCGCGGCACCTGAACCTTGTCGCTGAGGCGGATCGGCGTATCCGGCGGCGTATCGATCCACGCGGTGACGAGGCCCATCACGGCCGGATACCTGAAGCGCTCGAGCAGCGGCAGCACTTTCGTGTAGTGGCTGCGGAAGCCGTCGTCGAACGTGAGGAGCACCGCGCGCGGCGGCAGCGGCTTGCCGCCGCGCCGCGACTCCTCGATCTGCTTGACCGTGATGGTGTGGTAGTTGTTGGTCTGCAACCACGAGAAGATCGCGGTCAGCGTGCCGGTATCGACCGCGAACGCGTCGACCATCGCGGAACCGGCGTTGAACGTCGCCATCAGGTTGTCACGCACGTCATGCATGCAGATCACGCGAAACGTCTTGCCGTCGGCCGGATCGGATGGCGGCAGCAGGTCGATCATCCTGGCATTGGTCACGCCCGGAAACAGCGAACAGGCGGCAAATGCGCCCATGCATCCGCACATGAAGGTCCGTCTGGATTGCAGCATTACCCGATCTCCTTGCTAGAACGGCAGGTTGACCGACATGAAGCCGGTTTCGGAGCGTTCGCGCTGGCCGTCGTACGCGTGGCTGCTGACCTCGACGCCATAGCTCAGCGTGATGTCGTGCTTGAACGTCCACGCGTGCTCGAGGCGCGCGCTCCACAGCGGACTGGTGCCGAATCCGCGCTCGTTGTAAGCGCCGCCCGACACCGAGACGCGTTGCTGCAGCCCCATGTCGCCCTTCTTCCACAGCGTCAGCTGGTGCATGACCGTCGCCGCGGCCGCATAGTCGCGGCGGGGGCTGAAGTACGGCGCGTCCTGCCGCGTGTTGCTGTCGGTGCCGAGCTCCAGCGATACGTTGACGAGCTGGTTCGCGGCCGTGTACACGCGCTGCGTGGCGGTGGCCGAAATCTCCTGATGGAAATTCGAATCGCTGTAGCGGCTCACGCCATAGCTCAGCTTCACCTCGCGACGGTCGTTCTGGCGATACACGACCTGGGCGTTCGCGGAGCGGCCCCAGATGTGCGCGGCATAGGCCTTCCACGGCAGCGAGTTGTCGTTGGAGTCGAGCCCGGCGCTCACGGTCCAGTAGTCGTTCAGCGCATACGCGATCGAACCGCGGCCGCCGGTGCGGCCGTCGCCGCCGAGCGAGCGCGTGACTTCGCCGAGCACCGTGAGCGGCCCGTGCCGATAGTCGCCGCCGATGCCCGTGCGCGTGCGGCTGACGCTGCCGCCGTCGGTTTGCGCATGGCCGTAGAACGTGTGCGCGAAGACCCGCCAGTTGTCGCCGAACGGTTGCGAATAGAGGTAGCTGTCCGACGTGAAGCTGTTCTCGGCCAGCGCGCTGTTGCCGTGCTCGAAGCTCAGGTCGGTCGTGAATACGGGGCTGCGGTACGCGTTGTAGTCGCGCTTGAAGCCGCGCACGGCGCCGCTGTCCGGGAACGTGTTGTCCAGGGTCTGGTCGACGCTCTTCGCGGTCGCGTAGTCGTCGGCCACGAGCGACGCGCGGCCGAGGCCCGCGAGCATCTCGACGCTGTCCGGGTGATCGGTCAGCGACGCGCGATACATCGCGATCGCCTGGCGCGGATGCGACTGGCCGGACACCGCGTCGGCGTGCGCGGCACGAATCTCCGCGTTGAACGGCACCTGTTTCTCGAGTTCTTCGAGTGCGGCGATCCCTTCGTCGGGATGACCCGTGAAGATCAGGTATTGCGCGCGCAGCCGGTAGTAGCGCAGATAGTCGCTTTCTCCCGGACCGACGTTGGTCACCTGCTTGGCCGGCGGCAGCGACTTGCCCATGTCGTCGAGCGCCTGCTTCGCGTCCGCCGCGCGTCCCTGGTCGACGTACGACCAGAACAGCCCTTCGCGCAGTTCGATCGGGCGCGTGCGCCCGCCGTACTGGAAGCCGCGGGTCGCGCGATCCGTCGGCGACGCGGTGGCCTGCTGCAGCGCACGCGCGTAGACGGCGTTCGCCTTGGCCGGCTCGCTCAGGTACAGATAGGCGTCGCCGACGGCCGCCAGCGCGTCGATCGAGATTTCCGCGTTGGACGGAATCGTCTCGAACGTTGCGACAGCCTCCTTCATGTGGCCGCGTGCCGCAAGGGCGACCGTCCGGTCGCCCGCGAGCGCGGTCCTGACCGGCGTGTACTCGGGCGTGGCCGGCATCCGCTTGTCGAGGTCGTCTGCCGCGCGCAGCGCGTTGTCGATCCCGTCGAAGCGGTCGGCACTCGTCATCGAGCGCGACTTGTCGCGTCCGCCGCGCACCTGCTGGCGAATCGACAGCTCTTCCAGTTGCGCGATGTCGACGGCGGAGAACGCGTCGGGCCGGGCCTTCGCTTCCTCGAGCGCCTTGACCGCGCCGCCGCTCGCCGCGAGGCCGAACACGTCGTTGCGCACCGTCGCGACATCGGCGGTACGGAGGTTCGGCGCCTGCGCGTTCGGCGTTTCGACATCGGGGCCTTGCGATCGTTGGGTCGGTTCGCCGGGCAACTGGGCGCCGGGCGTCGCCGAGTTCGGCGCCTGGGTCGACGGCAGCGGCGAACCGGTCGTCTGGGTCACGGGGGCGGGCGAGTTCGGCATTGGCGTGCCGGATGCCTGCGCGGTTTGCGTCGGCACCTGAGGCGGCGCGGTGGTCGCGGTCTGCGCGATGTGCACCGGGGTGGCCGGCGCATGCGCGAGCGGCGCCGGCGAAGCGGATGCGGGCGCGCTGGACGCCGTCGGGGCCGGTTGCGTCGCTGCTTCGGACGGCGCGGTGTTCGCGGCCTGAGCGGGCTGGATCGGTGCATCCGGCGTAGGCGTGGCGGGTGCTGGCGTGTTCGGCGGCGTGGTGTCGGATGCCTGGGCAAGCTGAGCCGGTGCGTCAGGCGGTTGCGCGGCGGGTGCCAGCGTGTTCGGCGGCGCGGTGTCGGATGCCTGGGCAAGCTGGATCGGCGCATCCGGCGGTCGCGCAGCGGGTGCCGGCGTAATCGGCGGCGCGGTATCGGACGCCTGCGCGACCGGTGCCGGCACATCGGGTGGATTCGACGTCGACGCTTGAGCGCCCGGTGCCGCGTCGCTCGCCTGCGGCGCTTCCGGTTCCACCACGACCGTGGTCGGCAGATTCGGCGGCGGAGGGTTCGACGCCTGAGCGATCTGCATCGACGCATCCGACGCCTGCGCGATCGGCGTGGGCGCATTGGGGGGCAGGGCGCCCGAGCCTCGGGCGATCTGCATCGACGTACCCGCCGGCTGCATGTCGGGTGTGAGCGCGTCAGGCGCGCCGTTGGTCCCGGCGATTGCGCTCGCGCCGTGCCGTTCCGCGTCGCCTTCGGCGGCAAGGCAGGAGCCGGACGCGACGAGCAGCAAAAGCAATGGCGCATGCAGGAGGATCCGCCGGTTGGGCGGAGCGACGGTGGTGCATTGTTGTTTCCGATTGTTGGCCACGGTGTCCTCACTCTGAAACGATCACATCGGTTGCACGCCCGACGACGCTCGCCGTCGGCCGTCGCTACGCCGGGCAGCGAGGCCCGGCCGCATCGGAGCGGCTTAAAGGCGATTGCGGATCGCTTGTCCGAGCAGGGCGCGCGATTCGCTGTTCTTCGGGTCGATGGCGAGTGCCCGGCTCGCGTTTTGCTCCACGCAGTTCCATTCGTCGAACCGGGCGCACGAGCGCGCCTTGGCAAGGGCGCGGGCGCCTTCCAGCTCGTCGTGCGTGACGCTGGCGGCTTCCATGTGCGCCGCGTCGGCCATATACGACTGCGGCTGCAGGGTCGGCGGCGCCGGGTGTTTTCTCGCGCGGGCCAGCGCCTGCGTGCGGGACACGCGGTGCGGGTCGCCCGGACGCACCGTGCGGCCGTGGGACCGTGCGGCATGCGCGTCGGCCGTCAGCGTCGCGGACGGCGCATGCGCGGGCCGCGCGTGTTTCGGCGCGGCGCGGGCTGTCGTCGGCGGCGGCACTGGTGGCGCGGGCGGCTCGGCGGCGGCCGTGATGGCCGGAGCGGCCGACGCGGGCGGAATCGGCGATGCGCTCTGCGCAAGCGCCGCCACTGATCCGCCAGGCGCCGATGCGCCGGACGTGCCGCCGGTCACGGCTACGATCGCGTTGCGGTACTTCCCGACGGCGGTGCCGATTACGCCGGCGATGTCGTGCGTCACGCTTGCATGGCCGACCCGTACGTCACGCTCGACATACGCGAACCCTCCGAAGATCGCGGCGAATGCAACGATGCTGAGTGCCGCATTCTTTCCCGGGCCCCAGGAGGGTTTCGGCTGACGGACGGGCTGGCCGTCCGGTCGTTCTGCACGAGTCATTCAGTCCTCCTCGATTTGATGGATTGCCCTGCAAGGCGCGATCGCACGCGCCGGCGGCACGCGGATTCGACTGACGTTCACCAACGCAACTGCGTGGTGAGTGCCCCGGTTTCGACGATCGCGAACTGGGTCGCTCCCTGATAGGTCCCTTCGACCCGGTAACTTGCGTCCGGCACGCTGAACAGGCAGCGCGGCCCCGTTGCCTTGAATTCGATCAGCACGCGGCCATGCCGCCGCAGCCGCACCTGCACGTTCGACAGCGGCTGCCCGGTGCCGCCCGCGACGAACGACACGCCGAGGTTGTACGGGCGGCCGTCGGGGGGAAGCGGCGCCGTACCGTCGATCCGTGCATCGCCGCAGATGTACGAAATCACGTATCGCTCCTGACCCGCGCCGGACGCTGGCGCCGGAGCCGGAGCCGGGGGCTGGGGTTGGGTCTGGGCCCCGGCATTCATGCAGAGCGCGATGACGACGATGCCGAGGAGCGGGCGAGCATGCTGTTTGAACAAGGAAGACATTTCAGCCTCCGTCCGGAATCGATGGCGACGCATATATTCCGAGTCGAAATTAACTGCGTGCTTTTGCGACACGCTATTGATACACGATGGCTTTTGAACTAACAACAGCATGTGGCCGGAATGGCACGCGCTTTAAACGTCTTATTTAAATAGGATTGCGACTTGTTCGACGAATCGGGTAAGTGCAGAACAAAGGCGATATTGCCGAATATGAAAATTGCTCAGCGGTAGTGATGACCAGGCGGCAATGCTGCGATGTAAGTGGTACCGAAGTTCGTGCCGAAAAATAACGACTGATGAAAGGAATTTTTGCCTCTGAATTCGAGTCATTGCGATGAATCGCGACACCTGGATTGTGAGAATCGAAAAAGAGGGTGCGGTGTTTTTGGTGTGAATCGCCATCTGATGCAAATGGAAACTTTTATTTTGTTCTGTAACAGGGTATTTCTGCCCAGATAATCGGCAAGTTATTCGGGGGCGAGAAGGTGCGGGAAGGTAAATTCAAATCGGACTCGCAAACGTTTGGCATTATTGCGAAATTGATCGCGAGTACTGTACGCGCATTCGCCCGGAGCAGGACCGGAAAATGCGGGCGCGAAAATGCGCGTGAGCAGAGAGATGACGCACCGGAGCGGCGGGCGGCCTGATCCGCCGCCCGCCGACCGCCGGTTCGATGAAGGGGAAGGCGGCCGTTACCGGCTGCCGCCGACAGTGCGGCGGGCGATGCGCACGGCCGGCGCGATCGACGCAGCGGTAGCGATCGTGCCGTCGGCCGCGGCGCGCGGCCGGTTCATGATGTAGGCCCACAGCTGTTCGGCCGCGAGCCCGCGCTTGCGTGCCGACCGGTACAGGCGAATCTCGAGTTCGGTGATCCAGTCCGCCGAACCCGCGCAGACGAGCGAGCCTTCGGCGAGTTCCTTCGCCACGCAGCTTTCGGGCAGCCAGCCGATGCCGTGCCCGGCCACCACCATGCCCTTCAGTGCCTCGGACATGTGCGTCTCGAAGCACCGGTGCAGCGCGTACGATTCCGACGCGTTCAGCAGCAGCATTTCGACGACGTTGCCGAGGAACGCGCCCGACGAATACGCAAGCAGCGGCAGCGGCGCGTCGGGCGCGCCCGGCAGTTCGAATACGGGCTTGCCGCGTGCGTCGGGCGTCGACACCGGCAGGATCCGTTCGACACCGAGCGTGACGAACGGGAAGTGGTTCGGATCGAGCACGATCGGCAATTGCGGATGGTGATAGCCGAGCAGCAGGTCGCATTCACCTTCGACGAGCTGCTGCACGCCTTCGGGCACGTTCACCGCGTTGACCCGCGCGGTGACATGGCCGACTTCGCCATTCAGCTGCTTGAGCCATTCGGGGAACAGCGTGAACACGAGCGTATGCGCGACCGCGAAACGCACGACCTGGTCGCTGGCCGCGAACTGGTCGTAGCCGTTCACGAGGTTACGTGCCGCATACATGCTGCGCAGGATGTCCGCTGCCAGCCCGCGGAACATCTGCCCGGCCGGCGTCAGCGCGACCGGGTTGATGCTGCGGTCGACCAGCTTCGCGTCCATCCACGTTTCGAGCGCGGCGATTCGTCTGCTGAATGCCGACTGCGTGAGGTGCCGATGACGTGCGGCCCGGGAAAAGCTCTTGGTATCCGCAAGGCTCAGGAAATCTTCCAGCCACTTTGCTTCCATTTCGATCTTCGCTTTTTATGGTCGGGCGCCCAGGGGGCGACGGCGCCGTTTCGCTGCACGAACCTTCTAGCCTACCGCGCCTGATGAACAGCGGGCCGATGTTTTTTTTCGATCGGTGTTAGTCGAAATATGCATGAGCGTTGTCGGCGGCATTACGGCTGCATACGTTGGAGGCGCCGGACCCGGCTAACCGGTTAGTTCATCGCGTCGAACACCGGCGCGGCCGCAGACGGTACTTCCCCGCGGGCCGGCCACGCGCGTTGCGTGGCTGGCCCGCCTTCCAGCCCGTGCGTGGCGGGCAACCCGGCGCGGTGCCGTCCCGGGCGGTCAAGCGGGGAAGCGGGATGCGGGAAGCGGGAAGCGGGAAGCGGGAGTGGGCGGTTGAACCGCGGCGTTCGCGAAGCCGGGCCCGGGGGCGGGCGGTGCGAGGGCACGATGCGCGATTCCGCGCACCGCCGGCGAGGGCGCAGCGGGGTGCCGCGCGGCATGCCACATGCGTGACATGCAGGAGAACGATGTTCGACAGGCGCGGGAGCGCCGCGCGCGATCGCGGCGCGTCCACGCCGCGGATTGAACCGTCGCTGCACCGTCGTGGTGCGGCATGGCGCGCGGGCGTGCGTGGCGCGGCGCAAAAAGGGGGAATTCGAACGGATACCAGCAAGGCACGTTCCTTGCAAAGCAGGTGTGACGCCGGTCCGGCATGCGCAATGCCGGAGAGAACGATGGAGAACAATTCGATGAAACCGTTCGACGAAATGCTGCAATCCGGCGACATGGTCAGGGCGCCCTATGCGCGCCTGAAGCACTGGCTCGACACGCAGAACCCCGCGAGCCTCGCCCAGAAGGCCCACGACGCGGAAGGCGTGTTCCGCAGGACGGGCATCACGTTCGCCGTGTACGGCGACGCGCAGGCCGCGGAGCGGCTGATTCCGTTCGACATCGTGCCGAGGATCATCTCGGGTGCGGAATGGAACCGGCTGTCGGCCGGCATCGAGCAGCGCGTGATGGCGCTCAACGCGTTCCTCGACGACATCTACCACCGCCAGGAAATCGTGCGCGCGGGCATCGTGCCGAAACACCTGATCGCGCACAACGACGCATTCATCCCGGAGATGATCGATTTCCGGCCGCCTGGCAACGTGTATACGCACATCATCGGCGTCGACATCGTGCGCACCGGCGAGAACGAATTCTACGTGCTGGAGGACAACGCGCGGACGCCATCCGGCGTGTCGTACATGCTGGAAAACCGCGAGACGATGATGCAGCTCTTTCCGGAGCTGTTCCAGCAGGTCAAGGTGCGCCCGGTCGAGACCTATCCGCAGATGCTGCGCCAGTCGCTCGCGGCCGTGTGCCCGCCGGGCGGCAACGCCGACAACCCGACCATCGCCGTGCTCACGCCCGGCATCCACAATTCGGCGTACTACGAACATTCGTTCCTCGCCGACCAGATGGGCGTGCACCTCGTCGAGGGCAGCGACCTGCAGGTGGTCGACGGCCGCGTCGCGATGCGCACGACCGAGGGCTTCCGGCCGATCGACGTGCTGTACCGGCGCGTCGACGACGCGTTTCTCGATCCGCTCACGTTCCGCCCCGATTCGGTGCTCGGCGTGGCCGGGATCATGGACGTCTACCGCGCCGGCAACATCACGATCGCGAACGCGCCCGGCACCGGCATCGCCGACGACAAGGCGATCTACTCGTACATGCCGGAGATCGTCGAGTTCTACACGGGCCGCAAGGCGCTGCTGGAGAACGTGCCGACCTGGCGCTGCGGCGAGGCCGACAGCCTCAAGTACGTGCTCGACCATCTCGACGAACTGGTCGTGAAGGAGGTGCACGGCTCCGGCGGCTACGGGATGCTGGTCGGACCGTGCGCATCGAAGGCCGAGCTCGACGCATTCGCCGCGAAGCTGCGTGCGCGGCCCGCGAACTACATCGCGCAACCCACGCTGGCGTTGTCCACGACGCCGATCCTGACCGAAGCCGGCCTCGCGCCGCGCCACGTCGACCTGCGGCCGTTCGTGCTGGTGTCGGACCGGATCCGCATCACGCCGGGCGGGCTCACGCGCGTCGCGCTGAAGGAGGGCTCGCTCGTCGTCAACTCGAGCCAGGGCGGCGGCACCAAGGACACCTGGGTGCTGGCTGACTGAGCCGGGCACGACCGCGCGCGCCGCGGCCGGCGCGCGAACCGAACGAAGACGGAGTGGACACGAGATGCTTCTGGGACGAACTGCGAGCGGTCTCTACTGGATGTACCGCTATATCGAGCGCGCGGAAAACATCGCGCGCATCGTCGATGCCGGGCTGCGGATGGCGCTCACGCGCACGTCCGACGCGCCGGCCGAATGGTCGTCGGTGCTGGTCAGTTCCGGCGCGGACGAAGGCTATCGTCAGAAGTACGACGCCTATGCCGCCGATACCGTGACCGACTACCTGCTGCGCGACCGCGACAACCCGTCGAGCGTGCTGTCGTGCATCGAGGCCGCGCGCTCGAACGCGCGGATGGTGCGCACGGCGCTCACGCGCGAGGCCTGGGAGAGCGTGAACGGCGCATGGCTCGCGCTGCGCGGCGCGTTCGCGCAGCCGGTGCCGGAGAGCGCGCTGCCGGCGGTGCTCGACGAAGTGAAGCGCGAAACCGCGCTGATCCTCGGCAGCTTCTACAGCACGATGCTGCGCAACGAGATCTTCGACTTCGCGCAGATCGGCGCGTTCGTCGAGCGGGCCGACAACACCGCGCGGATCCTCGACGTGAAATACCACCTGCTGCTGCCGTCGGTGTCGCACGTCGGCACGATCCTCGACAACTACCAGTGGGAGACGATCCTTCGCTGCGTGGCCGCGCATCGGTCGTATCGCTGGGTGTACGACGTGCAGTACAAGCCGATGAACATCGCCGACTACCTGATCCTGAACGGCCGCATGCCGCGTTCGCTGCGCTATTGCTACGGGCGCGTGGTGTCGAGCCTGAACCTGCTAGCGAAGGATTACGGCGTGACACATCCGTGTCACGACACGGCCACGAAGATCCTGCAGAGGTTGTCCGACACGTCGGTCGAGCGGATCTTCAAGAGCGGCCTGCACGAGTTCCTGACCGACTTCATCGGCCGCAACAACAGCCTCGGGATCGACATCGCCCAGGCCTACAACTTCGACTGAGGCTTGCCATGCGACTCGCCATCCGACACATCTCGCGTTATCAGTTCGACGATCAAGCCACCCATGCACTGCAACGGCTGCGGCTGCGCCCGCAATCGGGGCCCGGGCAGACGGTGCGCGCGTGGCAGGTCACGATCGACGGCGTCGAGCCGGCGCTGTCCTATGCCGACGGGTTCGGCAACCGGATCGACCTCGTGCGCCACGACCGCGGCGCGAAGCACGAGATCGTCGTGGTCGCGGCCGGCGTCGTCGAGACGCAGGATCGCGCGGGCATTCTCGGCAACTCCGACGGTTATGCGCCGCCGTGGATCTTCGAACGCGAGACCGCGCTCACGAAAGCCGGCGACACCGTGCGCACGCTCACGCAGGCGCTGCCGATCGAGCGGCACAGCCTCGATGCGCTGCACTGGCTGATGACCGAGGTGCACGGTCGCATCGCATACGCGCCGAACCTCGCCGACACGCCGGTCGATGCGGAAACCGCGCTGCAAAACGGCGAGGGCACGAGCCGCGATCACGCCCATGCGTTCATCGCGGCCGCGCGTGCGCTGAAGGTGCCGGCGCGCTACATCTCGGGCTACGTGCTCGCCGACAGCGCGATGCAGCGCATCGCCGACGCGAAGCAGAGCATCAACGACGACGATGCGGAGGAAGCGCTCGCGCTGCAGAGCGGCGACGGCATGCAGCAGGCGCTCGGCGCGTCGCATGCCGCGCAGTCGCAGGGCGTGCCGCAGGCCGCGCTCGGCGCACAGCCGCGGGCCGTCGCGCTGATGCAGCAGCCGGCCGGCCATGCATGGGCCGAGGCCTACGTCGAAGGGCTCGGCTGGGTCGGGTTCGATCCGTTCATGAACCGCTGCCCGGACGAGCGCTACGTGCGCATCGCGATCGGCCTCGACCATCGCGACGCACAGCCGGTGACGGGGCTCGGCGCGCGCGCCGTCGGCGTCGAGATCAGCGTCGTGCAGTCACCGGAACTGGTCTGACGCGCCCCTTCGCCGAATCCGCCGTGCCGTGCCGCCGCAGCAACGGCGACGCGGCGCGCGCGGCCGGCTCAACCCGAACCGAGCGGCTCTCCCATGCCCATCCACGTCGCGCTGCATCACACCACCCGCTACCGCTACGACCGGCCCGTCAATCTCGGGCCGCAGATCGTGCGGCTGCGGCCCGCGCCGCACTGCCGGACGCCGATCGTCGCGTATTCGATGACGGTCGAGCCCGCGCAGCACTTCATCAACTGGCAGCAGGACCCGTTTTCGAACTATCTCGCGCGACTCGTGTTTCCGGAGCGCACCGAACACTTCGAGATCACGATCGATCTCGTCGCCGAGATGGCGGTGTACAACCCGTTCGACTTCTTTCTCGAAGCGAGCGCGGAGCAATACCCGTTCAGCTATGACGATGCGCTGAAGGCCGAACTCGCACCGTATCTCGCGTGCGATCCGCTCACGAGCGCGGCGCCGCTGTTCCGCGCGTATCTCGACGGCGTCGACCGCACGCCGGCCGGCACCGTGAACTTCCTCGTCGCGCTGAACCAGCAGGTGCAGCGCGACATCGGCTATCTCGTGCGGATGGCGCCCGGCGTGCAGACGCCCGAGCAGACGCTCGAGCTGGCCTGCGGATCGTGCCGCGACAGCGCGTGGCTGCTCGTGCAGCTGTGCCGGCATCTCGGCATCGCCGCGCGCTTCGTGTCCGGCTACCTGATCCAGCTCACGCCCGACGTGAAGGCGCTCGACGGCCCGAGCGGCACGTCGGTCGACTTCACCGACCTGCACGCGTGGTGCGAGGTGTACCTGCCGGGCGCGGGGTGGATCGGCTTCGATCCGACCTCGGGCCTGCTCGCCGGCGAGGGGCATATCCCGCTCGCGTGCACGCCGCAGCCGACCAGCGCGGCACCGGTCGAAGGGTTGATCGACGAATGCGAGGTCGGGTTCGAGCACGAGATGGCCGTGACGCGCGTGTACGAATCGCCGCGCGTGACGAAGCCGTATACGGAGCAGCAATGGGATGCGGTGCGCACGCTCGGCGAGCAGGTCGACGGCGCATTGACGGCCGGCGACGTGCGGCTCACGCAAGGCGGCGAGCCGACCTTCGTGTCGATCGACGATCGCGACGGCGCCGAGTGGAACACCGATGCGCTCGGGCCGACCAAGCGCGGGTATGCGACCGAACTCGTGCAGCGGCTGCGCGCCGAATACGGCGCCGGCGGCTTCCTGCATTTCGGGCAGGGCAAGTGGTATCCGGGCGAGCAGTTGCCGCGCTGGGCGCTGTCGATCTTCTGGCGCGCCGACGGGCAGCCCGTGTGGCAGGACCCGTCGCTGTTCGCCGACGAACGCGAGCCGTCCGCATGCACGACTGAAGAGGCGAAGCGCTTCATCGACGCGCTGGCCGCGCGCCTCGGGCTGACCGACGAATTCGTGCGGCCCGGCTACGAGGATGTGTGGTACTACCTGTGGCGCGAACGCCGGTTGCCCGTCAACGTCGATCCGTTCGATTCGCGCCTCGACGACGAGCTCGAACGCGCGCGGCTGCGCAAGGTGTTCGACCGGCAGCTCGACAGCGTGGTCGGCTACGTGCTGCCGATCAAGCGCGCGGACGAAGCGTCGGGCCGCGCTCGGCCGGGCCTCGACGGCCCGCGCTGGCAGACGGGCCCGTGGTTCTTCCGCGACGAGCGGATGTACCTCGTGCCCGGCGATTCGCCGATGGGCTATCGGTTGCCGCTCGATTCGCTGCCGTGGGTCGCCGGTGCCGACTATCCGTACCTGGTCGAACGCGACCCGTTCGCGCCGCGCGGCGCGCTGCCGGACGCGGCCGCGTTGCGGGCCCGTCATGCGGGCACGGCCGACGCGCCGCGCTATCTGGCCGGCGTGCATCGCGAGGCACCGGCTCAAGCGGTCATGCAGTGGCGCAACGACGGCACGGCCGCGGGCACACCGCGCACGCATGCGGCGCAGGACCCGCAGCGCCAGCCCGAGCGCTTCGAATCGGCCGCATGGATCACGCGCACCGCGCTGTGCGTCGAAGTGCGCAACGGCATCCTGTACCTGTTCATGCCGCCGCTGGCCGCGCTCGAGGATTATCTCGACCTGCTCGCCGCGATCGAGCTGACCGCGCACGCGCTCGGCGTGAAACTGGTGCTCGAAGGCTATCCGCCGCCGCGCGACGCGCGGCTCAAGCTGCTGCAGGTCACGCCCGATCCCGGCGTGATCGAGGTGAACGTCCACCCGGCCCGGAGCTTCGACGAACTCGTCGGCCAGACCGAATTCCTGTACGACGCCGCATGGCAGTCGCGGCTGTCCAGCGAGAAGTTCATGGTCGACGGCCGGCATGTCGGCACGGGCGGCGGCAATCACTTCGTGCTCGGCGGCGCGACGCCGGCCGACAGCCCGTTCCTGCGCCGCCCGGACCTGCTCGCGAGCCTGATCGCGTACTGGCACAACCATCCGTCGCTGTCGTACCTGTTCTCCGGCCTCTTCATCGGCCCGACGAGCCAGGCGCCGCGCGTCGACGAGGCGCGCAACGACCAGCTCCACGAGCTCGACATCGCATTCGCGGAAATCCAGCGCAACAAGCTGCTGTACGGGCAGGACATGCCGCCGTGGCTCGTCGACCGCGTGCTGCGCAACCTGCTGATCGACGTGACCGGCAACACGCACCGCAGCGAGTTCTGCATCGACAAGCTGTATTCGCCCGACTCGTCGACCGGACGCCTCGGCCTGCTCGAGTTGCGCGCGTTCGAGATGCCGCCGCACGCGCGAATGAGCATCGTGCAGCAGCTGCTGCTGCGCGCGCTGGTTGCGCGCTTCTGGGCCGCGCCATACACGACGCCGCTCACGCGCTGGGGCACCGCGCTGCACGATCGCTTCATGCTGCCCGCGTTCCTGAAGATGGATTTCGACGACGTGCTGGCCGAGTTGCGCGACGCCGGTTTCGCGTTCGATCCCGCGTGGTTCGCGCCGCATTTCGAATTCCGTTTCCCGCTGTTCGGCCAGATCGCGGTGAACGGGATGCAGCTGTCGCTGCGCGGCGCGCTGGAGCCGTGGCACGTGATGGGCGAGGAGGGCGCGATCGGCGGCACGGTGCGCTACGTCGATTCGTCGATCGAACGGCTCGAGGTGCGCGTGACCGGGCTGAACGACAACCGGCATGTCGTGACCGTCAACGGGCGCGCGCTGCCGCTGCAGCCGACCGGCACCGTCGGCGAATACGTCGCGGGCGTGCGCTACAAGGCGTGGGCGCCGCCGTCGGCGCTGCATCCGACCATCGGCGTGCATGCGCCGCTCACGTTCGACATCGTCGATACGTGGCTGCAGCGCTCGCTCGGCGGCTGCCGGTATCACGTCGCGCATCCGGGCGGGCGCAACTATGCGACGTTTCCCGTCAATGCGTACGAAGCGGAGAGCCGCCGGCTCGCGCGCTTCGTCGCGATGGGGCACACGCCGGGGCGGATGGCGGTATCGGCCACCGCGCCGAGCCGCGAATTCCCGTTCACGCTCGACCTGCGACGGCCCTGATCGCCGGATGAACGGACGCACGACGATGCGCGGTGCGCGGCCGCCCGGCGCGGGGGCTGCTGGCGGCCCCCGCCAAGTGCTAGGATGCGGGCAGATTGCGGCTGCCCGCCGTGGTCGCCGCACCTGCCGCACCTGCCGTGCCCGGCCGACGCTGCGGCGGCGCGCGGGCCCGGCCGCGCCCTGACGACGAAACGATACCGATCGTGCCGCCCATTCACCCCGACGATCTCGCCGACGCCGACGCGATGCCCACGCTTTTCGATACCGGCGCGCAGCCGGACGCCGCGGAACTGGCCGCCGCGCTCGCGGCGCCGGCCGCCGCCGGCCGCTACGACGAACTGCGCGGCAGCGCCGCCGGCCTCAACGCGCCGCGGCTCGCTCCCGCATGGCGCAGCTTCTTCACGTCGATCGGCAGCGACGGCGTGGCCGACCTCGACCGCCGCGCCGACGCGCTGCAGCGACGCATGCGCGAGAACGGCCTGTTCTACCAGCTCCACGAACAACGCGCGGGCGACGGCGCGGCCGGCCCGTGGTCGCTCGATCTGCTGCCGATGATCGTCACGCCCGAGGACTGGGTCGCGATCGAGCGCGGCGTGCTGCAGCGCGTGCGGCTGCTGAACGCGACGATGGCCGACCTGTACGGGCCGCAGACGATCCTGCAGCGCGGGCTGCTGCCGCCCGCGCTCGTGACCGGCCACCCGGGCTATCTGCGCGCGATGCGCGGCGCACGCGTGCCGGGCGATACGTGGCTGCACGTCGTCGCGTTCGATCTCGCGCGCGGCCCCGACGGGCAATGGCGGATCGTCGCGCAGCACACGCAGGGCGCGGCCGGTCTCGGTTATTTGCTCGAGAACCGGCTGATCGTGTCGCGGCTCTTTCCGCGCGGCTTCCGCGGGCTGCGCGTGCAGCGGCTCGCATCCGCCTACCGGTCGCTGCTGCAGAGCATGCAGGCGTTGAGCCCGGCACGGAAGAATTCGCGGATCGTGCTGCTGACGCCCGGGCCGCACAGCGCGACGTATTTCGAGCATGCGTATCTCGCGCGCTACCTCGGCCTCACGCTCGTCGAGGGCGGCGACCTGACCGCGCGCGACAACCGCGTGTTCCTGAAGACGCTGCGCGGGCTCGAACCCGTGCACGGGATCCTGCGGCGTGTCGACGACGCGTGGCTCGATCCGCTCGAACTGCGGCCCGATTCGCTGCTCGGCGTGCCGGGGCTGCTGCAGGCCGTGCGCGCGGGCAACCTGCTGCTCGCGAATGCGCCGGGCTCGGGCTTCCTCGAATCGCCGGGCGTGCTCGGCTTCATGCCGCGCCTCGCGGAAGGGCTGCTCGGCGAAACGCTGACGTTGCCGGCCGTGCATTCGTGGTGGTGCGGCGAGGCGGCCGCGTGCGACGACGCGCTGCCGCAGCTCGCGCGCGCCATCGTGAAGCCGTCGTATCCGCCCGAGGTGCAGGCCGGCGGCGCGTTCGATCCGGTGATCGGCGCGCGGCTCACGCCGGCGGAGCTGGCCGAGTGGCGCGCGCGGATCCTGGCGCGGCCCGAGCACTACACGGTGCAGGCCGACCTGCCGTTGTCGCAGGCACCCACCTGGCCGGGGCACGATTCGCCCGACGGCCACGGCGGCGCGCGCATCGTGCCGAAGCCGCTGCTGCTGCGCGTGTTCGCGCTCGCCGACGGCGCGCAGCGCTGGCGGCTGCTGCCGGGCGGGCTGTCGCGCGTCGGCACGCGCGATACGCTGTTCAACGCGCCGATGCCGCGTGGCGGCAGCACCGTCGATACGTGGGTGATGACCGAAGGCATCGTCGATTCGACGACGCTGCTGCAGACCCGTCTCGGCCCCGACGATCTCGTCGAGCGCCCGCGCGCGATCGCGAGCCGCGCGGCCGAGAACCTGTTCTGGCTCGGCCGCTATACCGAGCGTGCGACCAACCTGATGCGTCTCGCGCGCGCCGCGCTGGAGCGACTGCGCGGCGAGGACGACGTCGATAGTCCCGCGCATCTGGAGCTGATCGACACGCTGTGCCGCGACACGGGGCTGATCGCCGCCGACGCGCCGAACGCCGTCGATGCGCCGCGCGCGTTCCAGCACGCACTCGCGACGTCGCTGACGCGCGGCGCCGAGCGCACGTCGGGCATCGCGTCCTGCCTGTTCGGCATGCGTGGCGCGGCCGCGGCGATTCGCGAGCGGCTGTCGAGCGAGCAGTGGCGGTTGATCGACGACGCGACGCAACTGTTCGCCGATAGCGCCGGCCATCCGGAAGCCGAGGAGCAGCTCGGCAACGAAGCGCTGCAACTGCTCGAGCGGCTGGGGCTGCTGCTCGGCGCGATCACCGGCGCGCAGACCGACAACATGACGCGCGACGACGGCTGGCGGCTGCTGTCGATCGGCCGGCAGATCGACCGCCTGGATTTTCTGTGCAGTGTGCTGAAGTTCGCATTCGAAGAAGGTGCCGTGCACCGGCAGGACGGCTTCGAACTCGTGCTGGAGCTGTTCGACAGCACGATCACGTTCCGATCGCGCTTCCAGCGCGGCTTCGACGTCGCGCCGCTGCTGTCGCTCGCGGTGCTCGACACCGACAACCCGCGCTCGCTCGGCTGGGTCGTGCAGGCGCTGCGCGGCCGGCTGACGAAGGTCGAGCGCAGCGAAGGCTATGCGCTGTCCGAGCTGGCCGAGACGATTCCGGACGTACCCGCGTGGTCGCTGCACGAGCTGTGCGAAACCGGCGACGGCGGCCGCCACGACACGCTGCTCGCCGCGCTCGACACGACCGTGAAGGCCGTGTGGGCGCTGTCGAACCGAATCGGCGAGCGCTATTTCAGTCACGTGCGCGAGGCGGGCAGGACGCTATGGTGACGCACAAACATGCGGCGAAGACGCCGCCCGTGCCGGGTTCAGGCACTGCGAAGCCGGCAGCGGCGGCACCGGCCGGATCGACCCCATCGACCCTATCGACCCCATTGGCTTCATCCACCGCGTCGCCCCCCCCGACCGCGCCGGCGACCGCCGCATCGGGCCGCCTGTTGCGCGTCACGCACGACACCGAATACCGTTATGCGGCGCGCGTCGAATCCGCGCAGCACCAGGCGCGGCTGCAGCCGCTCGCGACGCCGCGCCAGCAGGTGTTGTCGTTCGCGCTTGACATCGAGCCGGCGCCGGAAGCGGTCGGCACCGAGATCGACGCGTTCGGCAACGCGCGCGCGTCGTTCGCGCTGAACCAGCCGCACGATGCGCTGCGCGTGCGCAGCCGCAGCACGGTGCGCGTGAGTCCGCCCGTCTGGTCGCAGGGCGCGCGCGGTGCGCCGCCGCCCGCGATCGCGAACCCCGGCGCCGAACACGCAACGGCATGGGAAACCGTGCGCGACCGCCTGCGGTTTCGCGCGGGGCAGCCGTACGACGCGGCGAGCGAATTCGTGTTCCCGTCACTGCATGTCGCGTGCGATCCCGAGCTCGCGGCGTATGCGGCCGCGAGCTTTACGCCGCAGCGGCCGCTCGTGCAGGCCGCGTGGGACCTGATGCGGCGGATTCACGCCGATTTCGCGTATACGCCGAACAGCACCGACATCACGACGAGCGCGCTCGATGCGTTGCGATTGCGCCAGGGCGTGTGCCAGGATTTCGCGCATGTGATGATCGGCGCGCTGCGTTCGCTCGGACTCGCCGCGCGTTACGTGAGCGGTTATCTGCTGACGCAGCCGCCGCCCGGGCAGTCGCGTCTGATCGGGGCGGATGCCTCGCATGCGTGGGTCGACGTGTACGATCCCGCGTGGCCGGAAGATGGCGGCTGGCTGCAACTCGATCCGACCAACGACCGCGCGCCGGGCGACGATTACGTGATGCTGTCGATCGGCCGCGACTATGCGGACGTGACGCCGTTGCGCGGCGTGATTCGCGGTGGCGGCGCGGACCAGGAGCTGAAGGTTGGCGTGACGGTCGAGCCGCTCGACATCGATTGACGGCGGTCGGTGGCGTCGGTTTTGCAGCTTCGACGATGTGCCAATTCGCGCGTCTGTTTCTCCCGCGTCTTCTCCCCGGATTCAATGCGGCCGTGTTCAGTGGCTGCATCGGTCGTGTGCCGGCCAATGCTTGCAGAAGCACGTTCGTGGCAGCGGCATGGGCCTGACGGTCGAAGCGCCGTGGTCGAGGTGAGGCTTCGTACTTGACCGTGAGACACGATCGGAAAGGTGCGGGTCATTCCATTCGATTTAATCGGACGAGTTCAATTTTGCAATAAGAAAGAAAACAGCACTTGTGCGCCGACGCTCTGGATTCCGATGATGCGGATCACGTTCATGTACGTCCAGCTTGAATGAGCGGCGGCAGAGCGGCAGGGGAAAACACCAAACCGCGCACAGGAGCCAGGGTGACTCACCTTTATCTCGATAGTCAGTCGGCGACGGATGAAACCGTCGCACGATCAGCCGACACATCAGGCGCGCCCGCGCCGCGCCCCGAACCGCCGCCGATCATCGTTGGCCGCGTTGAAGGGATGACGATGTTCGCGAAGAACACG